>PKXH01000050.1 GCA_003133405.1 Acidimicrobiaceae bacterium
CGTCGCGGTGCCGATGTATCTCGATTCGACCACTGGTCAACCCGCCGCCACTAGTGTGTCGGTCGTCGTGAGTCAAGCCGGAAAGAAGTCCGCCGCTCGTTCGCTCAGCTTGACGACCCCACCGACGGACAGTTCAATGGGTCTCAAGGTGGGTCAAATGAGTCACGACTTTCTCATCTTCGAGTCCTTATTGTTAAGTCAGAAGTTGAACCGGCTTGAGGTGCAACAAGCCCTCCAGGGCGTTGACAACTCGCAGCAGATTAGTGACATCAGCGGTCTTCTCACGGATGTCCTTGAAGCACGTAACGACGTCGATCGAATCATGATCGACCCTACGACCATTATTGGCGCCACTAACTACCCGGACGGCTCCCCGATTGAATTTGACGCGAATACCGTCGCAATGATGGATACGGTCTTTGCGAGTTACCTACAACAAATCATGCCCTCACAAGCGGCGACGCTCATTCGTGTTGATCATGCTCGATCCGAGCACGATGTTCCCAGCTCACTGGCCAATGCCATCACCACCGTCGCAAGTCTGACAGACACGGCTTATGGCGTATCGACCTCGACGAGCGCTGGCGAGAAAACAATCGCCTTGGTGCAAGGTGCAGCAGGGATGTGTTCGACATGGTGTCCCGACGCCGCCACCTTCGGCTCTCAGGTCGTGACCGGCATCCAGACATCTGCGGGTGTATTTGGCGCATTGCTTTCCGCGAACGTTGCCGTTATGACTTACAACGATCTTCTCACGAGCCAAGACACTCTCCAGTTTGATACCCAGCACGCAGCGAGCCCGTCGACCCTTGACGCGGACGCGGCGACGATCGCCGCCAACCTCTCAAAATTTCACACCACTCTTTACCAGCTTGGCTGTGCCGTCACGGGCATTGTGGTTGCGCCAGAAGCTGCCGCACTTGCTGGCGGGGCTTGCGCGGTGATCGTTGATGCACTGGCGTCATACAACCTGCTGCCTTTTGTCGATACGCCAGAGAGTGCCGCGCTGGCCCAAGACGCATCTAGCAATTTGGCCGTTGGATTTCAAGGTGGCACCGATCCCGACATCGCGGCCACCTACGCATCGCTCAATCCCAGCGGCAATACTTCAAACGTCGCCGTAATCAGCGGAACGCTCAACATCAACAACGCCCAAGGTATTGCGGCCGCACCAATCTCGGCGGGGATTTGTTGCTTTAGCGCTGGCCAGATTGGCATCGAGACGCTCGCCGATTCGAGTGGCGCGTACGAGCTTGAGATGCCCATTGGAGCTCCGTCGACCTCATACAATAGCCTCACCTATTCCGCCTTCGATTTCATTACCACGAACGTTCTCGATACCACGACCGTGGATCTTTCTAGCGCAACACTCTCGAGCGTAATTTCGTTACCGGTCCTCTCAGGCGTGTGCAACGATACCGATGCTTTGAATCCCGATGGGGACGACCCCGACTGCGATTAGTCGCTCTGCGACCACCGTTCTCATTGAATGAAGCTTCACGTTACTTCGCGACCGATCTCTTTTACTCTCGAAAGAAGGTCATATGAAAGTCAAGGACCATTTCTAGAGCAGGTCCAGTTTCAGCGCGATGAAGACTTCACAGGCAATGAATCGCTTTTGACAGCGAAGAGCGTCCTTCTCCGATAGTCCTTCGGGATTATTTTAGTGGGCCGTACAGGACTTGAACCTGTGACCCCTTGCGTGTGATGTCCATATTTCGAGTCCGCCATCGCTTTCTGTCGTCCAAATTTCGTTAGATAGTAACAGTTAGTGTCCAACAAGATGTGCCGCCGATTCTAAATATTTTTCGGCGTTGCTGACGGCGTTGCTGACGGTGCATTTCACTCAATTCATTCGATCCGCGATCTTCTCTGTATGAATCCGAAAATTCAGACGCATTTGCAAATAATGCAAAGGGTCAATTAGACACCATCCAAAACCTTCGCTACTTGGTGCATTCCTCATTCGTTGCTGACGGCGTTGCTGACGGAGTAGGGGTGCACGTCGGAGAGCCGACGTGCACAATCCGACTGGCGACTTGAGCCTTTCAAGAGCCATCCGACTTTGCAGGTAATGGATATTCGGGATTGTGGGAACCTAGTAACTCGAGTTGGTAGTCGCCCATCATTCGATTGACTTCGATTGCTATTCGTTGGACATAATGATCGTCACTCAGAATATTGTCGCTAGAAGTGGTCACGACGCCATCTTCTGTATGTACTCCCGGTGATACCGTGCGCCATCTGGCGACTTCTTCGAGAAAGTCGATTCGAGATCTGATCCTTAGGTGATCGACCCTTGCGCTCAGTGCAAACATTTTCAACGCCAGGGCCTCCATGTTCTCCCACAGCTCCCCGAGGCAGGCCTGCTCCTTTTTTGACAGCGATCTCTCAGATTCTTCCCATGCTCCCCAGAGATAGGCCGAATAAGCGCTGTAATACTCCAGAACTACATCTTGCAGTTCGGTGAGGATTTTGACTTGCTCAGTCTTGTGCAAGAGCGAAGTCTGGCCCGCCATGGCGCGCTTGTCCGAATGACGGTGGGTAATCTCCGCAAAAAGCCAAGTGAGAATCGCTGATACAACTGCGGTGACGAGAATTGCCATATTTCCCTTTGTGATGCTGGCAGCAGACCGCCTTAGTGCAGTCTTGCGCACTCGCCAGCGGAATGACGGCTCAATACAATATGAGAGGGTATGAAGGAAATCTTCCTCAGCGCCGAAGACGAGCACCAATTGGAAGCTCTCCTTGAAACCCTCGCGGAGCAAAGAGAAGCCGTAGTCAAGTGCCCGGTCGGTTCAATCGCGCGCGTTATGGCTTGGCAGAACATCTTGGCCACGATGAGCGTAATTGAGAGAATCATTCCACTGAGAACCAGATAGACGCTGGAAAGTGATTAAGCGAGACCGGCGATGAACGAGAAAACCCAACTCTCTTGGAGTGAGTGGTGGAATGCGCGGCCATGGCGACGTGGGCGTTGGATTCCTGGCGGAATGTCATCTGAAGAAAAAGTCATCTGGGAAGAAAAACAGGTCCGGGAGTACTACGCAACACATCGATCCGCGAGAATTGCCCGATGGGGTCTTCTCCTTGGGCTTCTCGTAATTGTGGGTGGTTTCGTGGTGTCCGGTGCGTACAGTCGTTTGGTTTCTGACCTCGGATATGGACTGATGGCTCTTGGGGTTGTCATCTTCATCATTTCGGCAAATTTCACCTCGTTCTTACGCAGCTGATCGTTCAGGCGCAAGAGTCATTTGCACGCGTGGCGAACTCGTGGGTGCGTTCTCTGTATCGCAGCGCCTGTGGGTTCAGACGGTCGATGCAACAAGTTCATTCAACGCCTCCAATGGTGACACCCAATTGAGGGTCTTGCGCGGACGCTCGTTGAGCTCTCGTTCGATGGCCGTCAGTTCGCGTTGAGTGAATCCAGCGAGGCTGGTGCGCTTGGGAAAGTATTGACGCAGCAGGCCATTCGTGTTCTCGTTTGTCCCTCGTTGCCAAGGGCTCTGCGGATCACAGAAGTAGATCTGCACTCCGGTCGCGACAGTGAATTCGCGGTGCTGGAACATCTCGGAGCCTCGATCCCACGTGATGCTGCGAGTGAGCTCAGCTGGAAGACGTCGAATCCTCTTTGCCATCGCCGTTCGGACTTCTTCGGCCCTCGGTCGTTCGAGTTTTAGAAGCATGGTGTAGCGCGTCGTGCGTTCCACCAATGTGCCAATACACGATTTTCCCGTCCCCATGANNCCCAGTGGCCGGGCACCGCTCGATCTTCAACCTCGGCTGGCCGTTCTGAGATGAGCACCATCTCTGGAATGATGCCCCGAGTGCCGGCGTTCTGGTGCTTCGGGCGACGCATCGCGCGTCCGGTGCGCAGCGCGTTGCGCAGGTCTTTGCGTAGGGCGCCGCGGCTTTGAATAAACAGCGACAGGTAGATCGTCTCGTGCGACACGTTCATCTCCGGTTGAGCTGGGTAGTTCACAGCCAACCACCGCGAGATCTGCTCCGGGGACCATTTCTTTTCGAGCTTGGACTCAACGACTCCGCGAAGACGCGGACATTCCACCAGTTTGGCCACCTTCGGTCGTTTCGCACGCCGCCAGGCACGTCGATCGGCCTGACACGCCCGATATCGGCGAGATCCCCCATTGCGAGCAATCTCGCGGGAAATCGTTGAGGGCGCTCGTCCGAGGCGACCCGCTATCGATCGCAAGGACTCGCCAGCCACCAAGCCCCTCGAGATCTCCTCGCGTTCGTCAACACTCAACGCCCGAGAAGACCTCTTTGGCTGCGGTGGTCGGACCCCGCCCGTAAGGCTCAGCATCTGATGAACGGCAAAAGGAAACCGACCCAAATCCTTAGAGATTGTGTAGGGCAACTCTCCTGCAGCGAAGCGATCCCAAATCACATCGCGCATTTCGTCTGACATATTCACCAAGCGAACCATCACTCCTCCAATGAACGGACTTATTTTCCGTCAAATGAAGAGTGTTGCGTTGATTCCGTGAATCCGCCCCTGCAAACTGCATCGATTCATTTAGTTGGTAGAAAGCGCACGAAACCACCGGTTCTTATCCAGTCGGAGATGGTTGGTGTCGGAGACCCGACGTCAACAATCTTGGACAGAAGGATCTGCTGCTGGAGGGATGTTTCGTTGGGGAAGATTAAGGCTTCGAAGGCTTCTGGCCAAAAGCAGCGACTGCTCAATACGTCGATCTACGCCTGAAGCTCAGGGTGTTCGTCTTCCGAAACCAAAGCGATGTACGCGCCTGGTCCGGCTTCGGCCAACTCCTTCTCAAGTTCAAACATCCAATCCTCGTCGATTAATGCTCTTGCAAGTTCAAGCTTGAGATGCAGGCTTGAGCCGGAGCGGATTGCTGCTTCGTGGCTTAACAGAAGCTCCTTCGCCTCTCGTGTCCAACCAAGTTCCTGAAGACTTCGAAGCTGCCACCAGATGTCATTTTCGCTCGCGTAAGTCTCAAGACACATCTTGAATAGCGCTTCAACGCTTGCGTAGAAGTTCAAATTCTTAAGNNTTAAGGACAAAGGCGGCGTTGAAGAGATTGCCCTCATCGAGCCGATCCAACACTGCTTTGAGGATGGTTCGCAGTGCTTCTACGGTCTGTCCGGAAAGGTTTTGTAGGTAAGCAACCGTTTGCTCGTCAGGCCAAGCGTCTCGAATTGCTGCTTCCCATACATCAGCGGGGACGAGATCTAGCCGATGTTGCTGCTCGCGACACTCTATAATTTCGTACGGCGCAGGGTCTCTTGCAAGTAGTTCGTCGATGAACTTGTCTCGAAGTTCAACGCTACCGACCTGCTCGTAGTAGCGAATGAGTTCAACTGTGCTTCCATGCTCTTTGTAGATATCAGGAAGAACGGTAGCGAGTCTGAGTTGCAATCCGATGGCGGTGTCCGGCTTGCGATCCCCAACTATTTCCTGCGTTGCACGATACCTTTGTACAGCTTTGATCCAGTCATCGCGGAAGAGAACAACTTGGTTCGCATCAAGTTTCCTGCCGAATCCACCTCTGATCTGTGTATCGTTGTGGCACACAGTGCAGAGAACAGCAAGATTGTCAATGCTGCTGTTGGAAGGATCCTCGTCGACATGATGGATCTGAATCGGTCGCCCTCCCTCGCGACAGATACAACAGGTGCGGTTGGATTGAAACAGCACTTGCGCCGAAAGCGGTGGAGGAATTGGAACGCGTTGTCTTCCAGTCATGGGCTGCTACATTGCCCGCTTTCAGGATTGTTCGGCAAGCGCATACTCCAGATGATGCCACCTTGGCGACGGTCGCGCCAGTGGAAGATCCGCCCGTGAGAGGGTGCGCTCTCTAAATCAAAGCACCTGCAAACTGCATCGACTCGATTTATCAACATAGAGCGTACTGAGCCAAAGAGTCTCTGGCACTCGGAGATTGTTGGTGTCGGAGAGCCGACTGACACAATATTCGACTGGAGGCTCAGATCTTGGACTCCCTAATTTCTTTTCAAAGATCACCGGTGATTCCTGGGCCGCTTCCGTTCATATGCGACGTTGGCTGGTATCTAGCACGTGCAGATTCGGTCTCTGTTACCATCCGCCATTGAACGATCTTGAGAGAAAGAACCCGGAGTGACCCTTATCATCGCAGTAGCGACGGGTGATGGACTGGTATTAGCGGGAGACAGTCGAACAACACAATCTTTGGTAGATAAGCCCTGGCGTGTACTCAGCGATTTCACACACAAGGTCTTTGAGATCGGAAGGTGCGCGGTTGCGACGTCGGGCTGGGCGTTTCTTGAAAGTCGCAATGTAGCCGCCCATATGAGCGACTTCGAGCAACAATTCGATCCTCAGGGTAAGAACCCTGAGACATTGGCGACAGAACTATCCGTCTATTTTGAGGCACTTTTGGATTCTCACATTCGAGCAGGAATCGACCCGGCACCTGGTCCCGGAGTAATTGTTCTTTCGCTCTATGTTGCTGGCTACAACAACGGCGTAGGTGAACTTTGGGAAATCTTATTACCCGGGACGCCGATCAATAGACGATTTACGACAGAAACAGGCGGTGCGTTGTGGCAAGGCCAGATCGACGTTGTTGGGCGACTCATTAAGGGAATTGATCCGGCGCTTGGGCAGCGAGTGGAAAGTGATCCGCAATTGTCGGCCGCGCTCACGAGTTTGCAGACTTCAATAGATGGACTTGAATACACGTTGAATCTTCAACTCATGAATATTCAAGATGCAATCGACTTCTCGGTGTTGCTCATTCGTACGACAATGGATGTTCAACGACTGACGAATGGTACAACCGCGGATCCGGGAGTCTTTCCTGGAGTTGGTGGGCCAATAGAGATTGCGCTGGTCACTGCTAAGAACGGGTTCGAATGGGTGCAACGAACATCGTTGCTAGCAGAGCGACCGAGCGGACAAGCCGAGAGGCTCTGATTCGCGGATATTCCGGCATCGGTCAATCGGGGTGCGCTCCGTTCGGCCAAGATTGGCAGTACTAAGGATTGATCCGAAAAATACACGGACCATGCGTTTAGCATGAGCAATGATTGCTTGTATGAGTGGTCCGAGCTGGTCCCACATTCGCGTGACGCTTGCGTCAAATCGCCCGATTACAGCGTACGGGGGAATACGTCTTTCTGACGAGATGCTCGATCAAGTAGTTGCGTCTTGTCTGAGCGGCGAGACGGTTTTGAATTTTTACCACGATTCATCGCGTAATGCCGAGCATAAGTATGTCTCAGTTGAAATCCTTGAGGCCGACGATGGTTTCAAGGATGTGTGGGCAACCATTGCAGTTGAATCGAAAGCAATAGCTCAATTCGAGAAGGAGCGAGTCGAGACCGGGGGTCCTGGAGGTATGTCTCTGGTGATCTCGACACCACTTCAAGAACTTCAATCCCTCGTGACTAACAGCGAGTATCGGATGAAAGTATCGGCTGATGCGAGTTACTTCGATGCGGAAGACATCGTAAATGCATCCTCCCTCCTAACCGCATCAGGGGACGTCGAGGCGGAGTTACTTTATCAATTTTCAGCTGAGCCAGCATGTCGAATTGTTGTCGAAGTGATTCGAGTCCGAGATGAGGCAGGTTCGTGGCCCGACGTCGTAGCCTTTTTGAGCCCCATTGCCGGAGCTGCCCTCGTTGGAGCTCTTCGCTTCTTTCTCGAAAGACGTAAGAAAAGTGTTCAACCGGGCAGATCCGAACCAACAATTATCGAATTGAAGAGGGTCGTAGATCCTGATGGGACTCAAAGTGAGATTCGACGTATCACAACCGACGATCCTGCCGTAGTTGAGCGAAGCATTGAATCCTTGGTGGAGAGAATCGACGAGGGCGAAGCATTTCTGGATTGGAACGACGACGAAAGGTGGTGGCGAAATCAATAGGGTGCGTTTTTTTATCACAGCATTCGCAAACTGCGTCGATGCATTCTTCTGACGAGATGTAATCAATACGAACGGGTCATAGGCAATTGGAGATTGTTGGTGTCGAAGAGTCGACTATCGTACGCGTCGGGCTCAAAAATCTCGTCAAGAACGTTGCTCCATCAAGAGCTGCTCTACGAATTCTTGAAGACTCGCCCGTACCACGAGTCGACTGCGTCCGATCTTGACGCTCGTTATGCGCCCTCTCATGACCAACTCGTAGGTCCTTGTTCTACCGATTCGAAGCAACTCAGCCGCCTCTTCAACGGTTAGTAGCAAAGACGGGCCCGGACTGGATGATGTGCTCTCTAACACGGTGTCTACCATCCGTTACCTATTGCTCTTGCTAGCCGGTCAATATGGCATGGCCGGCGACTCCAACTACTAGCGCAGCCTTCATGAGGACCAGTGCGGCAAGCCCAAAAGACGCTTCGAGGCGCCACCCCCAGATGACCGAAGCCATCCGGGGGAATCGACTCGATGAGGTTGACGTGGCCCTAACCATGACGCTCGGGCCTGAAGCGGTACCACGCGCTCAGTCCGGCGACGATGAGTTACACGACGCCGTAGTGCGCGAGCGCCCAGCCGAGAGCCCAAAGAGCCACCGTCACGAGCGCCAAGCCGATTAGGAGCCACGCCATCAGTTGGCCGCTATCTTCGCGGGTTCGATCTTGTCGGCCTTAAAGGAGACGCCGTGGTTTCCTCCGATGTCCCAGGTCGATGCGATGAGGTTCGTGACCTTTACCGGAGTGAAGTTGCCGATGCTTTTGGGCTCGACTGCGACTTTGACCGTCCAGGTGTCGTAGCTGTCCGGCGAGATCGCAAAGAGATGCACGCTGTAGAGCGCCTGGCCGTTGGCGTCCAGTCTTGGTGCCTTCGTGTCGAAATCCAGCACGGGCTCAGCTGGACCGGCCGACATGAACTGGACGGCCACTGTGTCAATTGGTAAACGCATTTCTGCTCCTTTTTGGAGGGCGAATTCTTCGTCCTCTACCTAAGAAGCCAATTTCAGAGGCCGTTTGGGGACAACAACTTTGTCCCGTTCCCAAAAAATGTGATGCTTGGACGTTGAGAGACGTTGGCGGATTTTCAGATCGAACCATTGAAACCTTCGGGCTGCCGGGCGTTNNTGGATTTTCGGATCAACCCTTAGGACCTTCGGACTGCCGAGCGCTGCGCGCCCGACGCCCGGTCAGGGCGAGTAACAGAGACCCTGTAACTCCACTTTTACGTAACTCTTCTATACGTTCTCAAGGGATCGTGCGAGCGAATCCAGAAGGCTGCAGCATCCGTGCTGCAGTCCTTCGAGGTCGCAGAGCAGGAAGAAACAGCAGCATGACGCAGCCTCCTGCGATACTGGGAGTATGCCTGTTACAGCGCTTTTGCAGTTCGACTTCAGGGGCTCGCCCCTCACCTTCCCTGTCGTGGAGACCGGACACACGCCGTCGCCATACTCGGGTGGAGAGTTGCGAAGGCTTAAGACGGAGATGACCGTCTCTTCACAGGAGTCGGAGCTGGTCAAGCAGTTTCTGGCGACTAAGTCGTTCACGGATTCCGAGGGTTCCATCTGGACGGGGAACCTGGACATTGAATCGTACTCGAACGACGGTCCTCGGCATCTCACGATCTCGTGGACAGAATCCGAGCGCCTGAAGGCTGACAGCATCGAGTTCGAGGGCCTGACCCTGACTCCGTCAGCAAGCCACTACGAGGAGCGAATGAACGACGATGGCTACATCGTCATCGCATTCCAGGCAACGCTCGGAGCCGACGAGACGGATTTACTTCGATCTCTTGTTCCGTCGAAGAAGTCCGAAACCCGGTACTGGCCGGTCACTCGGCGGGGTATCTCGGATGAACCTCGGAACATGCGCCTTGGCAGGGTCCTCTGGCAGAAACTCGGCGACGGGAACATCGCTCACGACATTACGCTCGTCGATGAAGCGCACGACTCCTCCGAGACATCGAACGCCTTCATGGCGCTAGCTGGCGAGCCGCAGGTCGGCAACCTTGTTAGTCGCGTCTCTGATCTTCTCGTCCAGTTCGAGACCCTCCTTGCCGAGTTGGAGACCGCAGGCACTATTGCCCCAGAGATCGTCGGGAGTGTCCGTGCTTCTGCCGACACGCTGGGTGCTACCCGTCGCCACATATTCTTCGAGGTCGCCGATCTCTCGAAGTGGTAACAGGACTATTAGCAAGTATTACTGAACGTCTCCTTAGCGTGCAATAAATTCCGTTTCGTGGGCAGACCCCTACATCGTCTTCCGGCGAGTATCTCCACGGGCATAGCCCGCAGGGGTTAGACCGTTGCGTCGAAGCCAGTCTCGCTTGACACTTCCATACCCTGATGCGCTCGTTCCCGCCCAGGGATCTGTCTCTGCGTTTTGAGGAATACGGATACCCACTGGACTGAGAATTCTCGTTTTTCGACGTTGTGCCAGTCGCTGCCTCTCGGCTCCTTGCTCGGCTACTTCTTGTGTGCGGGCCGCTTTTCGAATCCGGTACCGTTTCACCAGCCAACCTGTGAAGGCTGCCGCGCCAGTGATAATTATGACGATACTGGCGACGATGGCGATCACGCTTGACATAACCGAATCTTACTGACAGAAGTCGGCAAGTTACGGACGTTTCAGCGGTCTGGTTCAATGAGCACCTTTGACAGGTGAGGTGAGCGCAGCCATCCTGACGAGGGCTCGCCCAACCTGAAATCTGCCACGGTACACCTCTTCAAAACACGGATTCTCGCGTAATACCGTCCTCACTTTCTTTTCTCCGCACGGGATTTCGACCCTATCGCGGAGAAATTGGCTCAATTCGGCAGCGCTCACTTCTGACAGTGGAATTCGAGCAAGGTGATAGAGGCACGTGCGCGTGAGCAGCGCATCATTGGTAAGGCCACTCTCCTCCAGTTGACTGGGAGCCGAGGACGGCGTGTCCAGCTTTTGAAACGTCGAATGAGCTTCAACATAAGTGATGCCGAATTCACTGAAGACTTCCAACGAAACGCCTGAAGCAGATTTGACTCCGTCAGCAATCTTGCGTTTCATCTCTGGAGAGACGTACGTGTTATAGGCGATGACGCCAGCAACGATCAACCCCAGCAGGATTGGCCACGGAACTTTCTTCCCAATTGCTCGCGCGCCTTCGAACCCTGCCAGGCCTATCCTTCCTCCAACCATAACCGTAAGTCGCATGGCTTCGCCAAGCGGCCCCATGTCTCCGCCCGCCCTCAGGTTGTCGAGCCATTCCGTGTGCGCGTCGTAATCGAAATCTTCTCCATAGACAGCGACCAGTGGCTTCTTGTCCTTACTCAGGAGCGGTGCATCGAGAAGAATTGCAAGTAATGCAGTCGGCACGTCATCGGGGTCACCAGTGGTTTTGTGGGCGAGGACGCGGAGTCGCGATATCTCCTGTTGTGAATAAAGCTGGACGAAAGGAAGATCAACCCACCGAAGCAGGCGCATGTGTGTTTCTCGCCACACTGTCCTTACTAACTGGGTATCGAGTCCTGCTTGAACTGCCCACTCGTCGCAATGCTCGTTGACCTCCTGTACGACGTGACGAGCACAATAGAGTCGCAGTACTCCGTAACTCGCAGCGCTCGCCAAAATGGTCCTTGTTCCAGTGCGGGCCATGCGGATAATCTCACCTCGAATCACATTCGCATCGACAACAATGGGGAATACGAGAGGAATCAGCGTAGGAGGGAAGGCCCCTGCTTCGTTAGCGAGCGCTACTGGTTCAGCAGCACGCTGTTGGTGCCATTCTCTAAGAGCTACTCGGGCAGACCCTTTGAATCTGCTTTCCGTGGGGCCGTCAGTTGATGGGCCGTCGAATGGTGGATTTGTCACATGACACCAAAACCACGCTCTTACCCACGACCGTTGATGAAACTTTGAGCGTGCCCATTAATTGACGCCGCAAAATGTCGGAAGTTCAACGTTGCTGCTGGGAAAGTAACCTTCGTTGGGGAAGCCTTCGTTGCGAGCGTAAGACACGCTGACGTGTACTTCTTTTCAAGGACAAGCCTCTGACACAAGACTTTGTACCGCTTTGCGTACGACGCGTTCTTGAAAATGGGATCAACCTTGAAATAAGGTTCAGAATTCTTGACTGGGGCGCGAACCTTTGCACAGTTTTCAAGGAGGAAGAAGTATCCAAGAAAGGGCGCTTGGTGCATTCCCAACCGTCCTTCCCTGAATGCTGTCGACAAGTCCTCGCCGTTGCCAATCGCTTCCTCGGTTCGGTTGTTGAAGTTGTTTCCGAAGCTCGGTCCAACCTGTGACTTGAGCTCGATTGCGACGAGAAGTTGGCCATCAACGACGACGAGCAAGTCCCATTTCTTCTCGGGTCGGTAATAGCCGGGCAGCTCGAGTGATGTGCGCGCCCGTACATGTGATCGGTCGATTCCTGCATCAATGAGGACGTCAGTCAGGAGTTCTTCCAATACGCCCATGTGTGTTCCGCCGGTAACGGCACCTCGTGTGCCAGCATCAACTCTGCCAGCATCAATTTGACTTTGTTGCTGACGGTCGCGAGTGTCCCAAAAGGACTGAACCGCTGACTGAAACCGTTCATCGAGATCGTAGATGGTGTGAANNACATGAAAACGATCCCGCCAAGTCTTGAATTCCGTACGCCTCTATTGCAGCGTTTGTCGCCTTAACTACGTCGCGGCTCCGAAAGGATTCTCGAAGTTCCGAAGCAATATCCTCAGATATCAATGTCGGGTCAGGGACGCGGATACGGCGCAGGTATTGCGCCTGAAAGCGCAGCGTCCCACCTCGCATTTTCACGCAATACGCCTCAATGAAGAGCTGCGCCACCTTTGAGAGCAAGAGCCCTCCAAGTACCTCTAGGTCCCAGACATCGGACACGAGGTAATAGAGATTGTGATGCGGATATGTTTGTCCCCGGTCGAGCGTCGGGTTACTGGCGAGCTTCATGTCGGGGAAATAAAGCTTGTCGCGCTTTGTAAGTTCGTGGCTCACACGATCGATTGTTCGATACCAGTCGTCTTTTTTGCGCTTGGCAATGTTCCTTTGCATTAACTCGTTGCGGTGCTCTTCAAAGTACGCACGGAGACGAGGGTAGGACGCAAGGTCAACATGTCGTGCACCTTTTTGCCACGGGTCGATGAGATAGTGACCAGACCAGACAACTGTGCCCGTCTTCGTGTCTGCCGCCATAGCCAGAGGCAGAAGTCGCTCAGTTTCGACGATATCTGGATCTGTTGTCACATAAACGCTATCGTTACCCGTCGCGACACCAATACCAATTTTGGTTCCAGTCATGCTGTCCTCGATCGGAGGGAAGTTCTCTTCGAGCCTCCGAAGGACTTCGAGTCGATGGGGCTCGACAGAAGGCCAAGGGCCAGTACCCGTGAACCACTTTTCCACGTTTGTGGCCGTGAAGCCAGGTACCTGATCAATTCGCTCATGAGCAAGGGCCACGAGTGCGTCTGCAAGATTTTCACCTGCAGGTAAAGATTCGGCTTGAGCGTTCGCGCTTGCCACAATCACTGCGCCCTGCTTTGCGCGACGAATGACGATGACAGCCGGATAGGCGGAAACATTGTTTTCGAAGGCAGGAGCGTCGTGCATCTCAATGACGACCTCCATGCTGAAAAGTTGAGACAATGCACGGCGGAGCTCAGCACCGTAGGCCGCTCTCATCCAACGATCAGCACAGATGAAGGCCAGCACTCCTCCTTCGGCGAGCTGTCGTACTCCGGCCTCAATGAAGCCTACGTATATGTCGCAACGACCAACCATTGTTGGGTAGATGCGACGGTAAGTATCGAANNAGATCAGCTTTGCGATCCGTTCGAGACTCAAGTAAATAGTCACCGACAGTTACCCAGCCGTGGGCCATTTTCTTCGCCGTTTTACCGTCAACTCCTCGACTCACGAGTTCTGCCACAGCGAGGCCGATTGCCCGTGCTGACGATTGCTGATCGAGTTCGTATGCATGAAGTGCGCTCCGAGCTTGGTCGAGAGTTTTGCCGTGCTTCTCTACCGAGTCGAGAAGTCTTCGAATCATGGGAATGAGAAATGCACCATCTCCCGCCGAAGGTTCAACTGCATACAGAGCGGTCAGATCTTCCGAGGCGCGGTATCCAGCAAGGTCAAGAATGAGGTCTACGACCCAGCTTTTTGTGTACACAACCCCCTTCGGTTCGCCGACAACTACGAGGCCAGGAGGATCAAACCACACTTCACTGGAATGAGTTCCGCCTCCGACGTCGAGTCCGAGGTCAAGTTGTGCTTGCCTCACAGTCATCGCGCACCCCATTCTGTGCAGCATCGTAAACCGTCGCCGGTCGATTGAAATGAGCTGCTCGGAGAGAGGGAGTAGAAAGTCATGATTCGATGGTACGACAGGGGTATACCATTCCGAAGCGATGTAGCCAAACACGCCCCCCATTTGGAAAATTGCTCCAGATACGATGGGCCCCAAGTCGGCCATCTTGAGCCGTACGGATATTTACTCCCTTGAAAGAGGTGGCAGCAATGGCAGAAACGGCCAAGGGAAACAAGATTGTGCGGGTAAAGCCCTACACCCGAGAGGATGGAACGAAGGTTCCCGGACACGCCCGATCGACTCCTGACACATCAACCGGCGCAAAGTCGTCAACGACCCGAAGGGCACGTCAAAAGACGAGCAGATAGGGAAGGTGCCCGTTGGCGCGGGCCACTACTTGCAGACCTAATCAAGTCACGAGCCAAGTCGAGTCGAGTCGACGTGAAACCTCAGTCAGTTCGAAGTCCCAGACTCGCGGCGCACTCGCCGCATACGCGCGAAGGTCATCCGCTGCCAATTCAATGATTCGACTGGCTTGATAGAAATGATCTTGGTTAGAAGGCACGACTTACAACGGTCGACCATAATCGCTCGCACGAATCAACTCCAACCCTACAAAGGCTCTGACTTAAGAGCCAGCCACTCTGACAACGACACGGTCAGCAGCCCCGATGGTGAAGATGCGGAATAGGCTTCAATTCGTGAAACCTATCGAACCAAACACGGTCGTAGCACTTGTGGACGTTGATAACTGGCATTTTGAGGGCACAAGTCATACCTACAAATCCACATTGGTTGAAATTGTTGCCGAATTATTGGAGAAGGTGGTTGAAAACGTTGACGATGTGGAGTCAGTTCAAATAAGGCTTTACGGTGGATGGACTGAAGATGGATTGTACACGGATATAGCTTCAGAAGTGGCCGCGGCGAGGCAGGCAGTCGATCCGTTCCCCATAGCGAGGGGAGAGCGAGATCCGTTGATTCGTGGTGACATTCATCTGGCTACCTCGCTCGTCTCAAATCCAGACGTCGAACTTGGAGATCTCGTTCGCAAGCGAAAGGGACCTCCGCGAATTCGGCTCTCTCCAACGTTCCTAAATGCTCTATGTTCAACTCGTGAAGATTGCCCAGCGAGAATCTTAAAGAGATTTACGGCCTCCGCTGATAAGAAATGTCCAGCGAGCGGGTGCGAGGTTAGATCGGACGAGGTCTTCTCAACCAGGCAACAGAAGATGGTGGATACTTTGATGGCGTGTGACCTTCTTGAACTGTGCCGCGACGATAACGTCATTGCAATTTTCTTAGTGACGTCGGATTCCGACTTTCTGCCTCCGTTGGTTCAGGCGGCAAGATTGGCATCTACGCGGATTCACGTTCATTGCAACAGCGAATATTGGAGCGATGAGGCGCTATCGATAATGCTTGAACAGGGTGTCAACTACGTTGGGCCCAGGAGAGTCGCATGAGTGACCTAGACGAAGTTGCAAAGGAGTTAGCCGCCTTCGCCGACGATGACGATGAGTTTCTCCTTGATTCGAATGGTCAGTTTTTATTAGTTCGAAACGGTCGGGATATTGGAGGGCGAATTACTGTCGACGGGTCAGGAAACCGACGAGTTCAGTCTGACGGCGTTGATATGTCATATAGGCAGTTCCTGACACATACCTTAGGAAACCTCGATGTTTTTGCGGAACGAATCATTGCGAAGAGGGAGTCGCCGAAAGTTTTCGTAGATGGGCACGGAAAGCTTACTTCTCAGGATGACGATGAAAATAGAGTTGCTCCGGCTAGCCAGCTTCTCTCGCTCGTCTGTGACAGCGGGTCCGCGTTTGCCACAAGGATCGCTTTTGTAACCGGAGACGCTGGGCACGGAAAAACAGTTCTCCTTCGAGAAATGCAATACCGACAGGCCCAAGCGTTTTTGAATGGTGAATCGGCATTTTTGCTTTGGCATGTCGATTTGCAGGGTCGACAATTAGTTCGCCTATCTGAGGCTCTAATGGGAGATCTTGGTGACTTGCGAATGACCGGTCTTTGGATGCCAGCGATTCTGAAACTAATTCAAAGTCGCTCCATTGTTCTCGCGATTGACGGTTTCGACGAGTTAGCGGCCGAACAAGGGAGCGGGGATGCGCTCGGTTCGCTTGCTGCGTTGGTCCAACAACTTGGTGGCCGGGGAATAATCGTTGCTGCTTCGCGTCGAACCTTCTTTGACACTGAGGATTACCTACAGCGCGCAGGTCTGGTTACGAGAAAAATGGAAGCTCCTTGTGAGTTTGATCAAATTTCACTCTCACCGTGGACGCGGACTGAGGTAGTTCAACTCTTTTCAAAATATAACTGGCTTGGCAACATCGAATCCCCCGATGATCTATACGAATCGATTCTTTCCGCGTTGGGAGGCGACGCCAGTCACCCAATGCTCACTCGACCTTTTCTGGTGAATCAGCTTGCACGCGCACTTGACTTGTACGACGTAGAACCTGAGCAGTTTATTCGTGGTATGGACGACCCGCTTCGGGGCGTCGCCGCTTTGGTGAAAGCTTTCGTCGATCGAGAAGTTGAGCAAAAATGGATACATCGAGACACAGGTCAGCCATACCTGACGTCGCAACAACATATGGAACTTCTGGGCAATGTGGCCGAAGAAATGTATCGGAGTCAAAAAGATCGTCTGAAATTGGATGTGATTATAACAATTGCAAATGTCTTGATGGACGTGTGGGAAATCCCGCACGAGTCGAAGATTCAGGCGCTCGCAATGGTCAAGATGCATGTATTGCTCACAATCCCACCGGGCGGAGACGCTACCGAGCGTGCCTTTGATCACACGGAGTTTAGGGACTACTTTGTCGCATTTGCGATTCGAAGATTAATTGAGGACGCCGCCTCGGGAATTGACCTCCGGGCGCTCGCTCCAATGTTTAGAATTGCACAAATTTCAGACTCAACTGCGCGCTATGTCTGCGGAATGATTGATTTCGGAAGTGAGAAAATAGTCGGATTGGCACAAAACTTGTCGGCGTTAGTCAAATCTGATTTAACTGCTTCGTATCTTCCAGTCAACGTTGGAACTTTGATCCCTTTTGTACTTAATGGCCGGCAAGATGCTTCTCAAAGGGTGGAATTTAATGCCCCCGCTGTATTTACGAGCTTGGCGTTCGAGCATTCAAAACTGGAGAACGTGACGATAACTGGCAGTACATTCGTGAACGTAAGCCTCGTCGGAGTGCAGTGGAGGAACGTGATTCTGAAAGAATGCGTCTTGGGAGAACTAACGGTTGATGAAGAAACGCATGTGATTGATTCATGGTTAGAGAATTGTGAAATTGCCGGCGTCCGAATTATTCACGGGGACGGCGATCAGATAAGAGAGTATGCACCATCTCGCATGCAAGGTGCGCTTGAAGATGTGGGTTTTAGTTTCGGCCGAGAATCGACAGACTTCGACCACGTTGACTTCGTGGACGACACCATTTTCGTGCGCATGGTTCGAAGAGTCTTACGGAAATTTCAACGATCCACTGTTGTGAGCGACGAAGCCTTTCGAAAATATTTCCGTCATGATGTGACACTCGTGGTAGGTGAAGTGATTCCCATGCTCGAAAATTACGGGATCCTCGAGGAGCGCCAATGGTACGGCTCCGGTACACAGAAGATATGGGGCTTACGTGTTCCACTTGAGGACATTCTTGCCGCCGAAGAATCGTCACTTCCTAGCCTGCTGCGAGACTTCTGGGTCGATGCCAAACAGCAGTAATAACCGAACGGGCTAATACGCTGAAATTCCATTCGGTGGGAAGGCATGATCACATGGCAATTGATAACAATGAAGACCAGACGCCCGGATCGATATGGCACTACACGACGGCGGGCGGCCTTGAGGGCATTTTGCGGACTGGATCAATATATGCCACCGACATTCAATATTTGAATGACTCGAAGGAATGGAGGCACATCACGCGTGTGGTCCAAGAGGAAGTAGGAAGCGAGGCTTCGCTTGAGGAGTTTTCTAAGCTTCTTACGAATTTTGAAGACGGAGTTCTAAGCCAGATTGACTGCTACGTCGCGTGCTTTTGCATGAACGGAGATCTTCTCAATCAGTGGAGAGGCTATTCGGGAGGCACCGGTGGATTCTCGATCGAATTAGATCCAAATGTGCTCATCGCTGCTCAGGCGACCGATTCCGGCCCAGGAGACTCGTGGTCACATTCGAGTGTCATATACAAAGAAGCGGACCAGCGCGAGTTCATCCGTGAAAAATTAAGAGATTCTCTTCCGGTACTGGGTCGGCTTTTAGCTGATGCTATTGCCAAGGGCACGCCCGAACCTCACAGAGAAGCGGCAATGATTGCATTCGGACTTGCCCTGCTCCAAATAACACGGGAGGCACCGAAATTCAAAGCCGAGGCTTTTGAAACCGAAGAGGAGTGGCGGATGTTCAAAATTGTTGCCCACGATGACCCTTTTCCTCGACTGCTCAGACAAGGAAGTTTTGGCCTCACGCCGTACCTACCTCTGTCTCTCGGTGAGAAAGAAGGGCCATCGCCGATACGAGGTGTCATTGTGGGACCAACGACGCATCCGAAACTTGCAATGAAGGCGGTTCGTCAATCGCTTCTTTCGCACGGGCATGCGCTCGCATCCGACAACGTCACTCTCTCGAACCTCAGTTTTCGCTAGTTCTAATACCTCACTTCGTTAAGTAACTACGGAGTCCAGCTGTGAAAGACTTTCGTGAAAGATTAAAAGCACGAGTGATCCTTGCTGGCTCCATTGGCGAACTCGCTCGATGACACTTGGGTAAGATTGGCACGTGTCTTCCGGGGGCCCAAATACTAACGAGAACCTAATTTGGATCTCGCCCGTCTGGTCAGGTCAGGGTTATCTCGGAGCTGCTCCGGATGAGTGGGAACACGAGTTCCGTCTTCCAAATGGCGGAATCCTCGCCGGAATCAAGAAGGTTGGCGACTCTGTACAGGTGCCCAACGGGACTCAACTTCGTTACCGCTTTCGCTGGGGCGGTCGCCCCGGGTCTTGGAGTGACGAGGGCGTAGCGGCGTTACCGCCGAAGTGACGCCGGTCGTCTCTTGTGGACTAAAACTTCATTAACTTCTACTTCGACTAGACCGGTGTGCGCGCCTTTGTTCAATCACGACGATGTTTGGCCGTTCATCGAACTCAGGCATCGTTCCAGAGCGCTTGATCCATGGCATCAGCCGCTGCTTCCCTGTCTGGCGCCAAGATGTGTCCATACACGTCAGCTGTCATTCGGATAGATGCGTGTCCGAGAACTTCGCTGACAACCTGAAGTTTCACGCCACTTGCAAGCATCAAGCTCGCCGCAGAGTGCCGAAGTTCGTGGGGGTGCCAATGTCCGAGACCCGCTCTCTGACAGATCGTTGCGAAATCGCGATTGAGGTTCCTCGGATCAAACGGAGTACCAAAGTTCGTTGTGAAAATAAACCCGGTGTCAGTCCAGAGCTCGTTCATCACATCGCGCTCCTCCGCTTGGTGCTTGCGGTGATCCACGAGCAAGCTCACCAAACCTCTAGGGAGGTTCACTGACCGCCGGCTCCTCGCCGTCTTGGTGTCAGTGGTGACAAGTGATCCACCCTCGCGCTTGAGTTGTCTGCGCACAGAGATGATCCGGCTTGTCTCATCAAAGTCGCGCCACTGAAGCCCCAATGCCTCTCCCCGGCGCAGCCCTGTTGAGAGCATCAATGAGTAGAGGGCCTCGTGGCGATGTCCCTCCAATTCCTTGAGAAGCCTTCGCGCCTGCTCGTACGTGAGCGTTCGTCCCTCTCGACGCTGCTCCTTTGGCACCCTCGCGAGTCGCGCCACATTTCTGTTCACACTTCCCCATCGAATGCCTTGATCAATGGCCTGCCCCAAGACTGATCTGATCCGGCGAACCGTAGAGACCGAGAGACCGCTATCCAACTTCGCCGAGAGCAATCGATCGATGTCGGCAGAAGTTAGGTTGACAACTTTCTTGCTACCCAAGGTCGGAATGATGTGATGTTTTGCGACAGTCCAGTAGCTAACTACGGCACTCGGAGCGACCTGGTGGCGTAAGACGTCGTCGTGCCACCGGTTCAGTAGTTGAGCCACCGTAAGGGTCGTATCGGGCGCTGGCAAGCCATCATCGAGCTGTCGCTGAAGTTTCTTCAGCTTTCGAACCACCTCCGCGCGGGTCTTACCCGTAACGGTCTTTCGAATCGACCGGCCATTGCTGCCCCGACCAACCGATTGAACACCAAGCCAAAGTCCGTCCGACGAGCGTTGATAGACCGAGCCTTCGCCATTGCCTCTAAAGCCCGCCATAGGGTCTCACTTTCGCGTTGCTGACTGCGTTGCTGACAACGGTCGCTGTTGGCGGGTTTTTGATAAAAATTGGTCTGAGGGCACTGCCTCTAACCAGGGATTTTTTTAGTGGGCCGTACAGGACTTGAACCTGTGACCCCTTGCGTGTCATCTGCCACTGAGCCGTTCAACGCCGTCCCACCGCGTTCAACTTGTCCGTCTTTCACGGCAATCGTATCACTCGCATTCGCTCCCGTTCATCTTGATTCAGAGAAATCACTGACGGAATCACTGACGCACTTTGAATTGGGGAGCTCGCAAATACCCCGGCATAGCTAGTTGTGATCTCTTGCGGGCAGCGCAAAGAGACAACTCAAAACTGTCAATCGAGTGAAAAACTGCGGGGGTGCTACTGAAATATTGGATGCGCTTCACGCTCGCCATCAATTTTTTCGACATCTTCTCACGCGTGTGATTATCCACTTTACAGCACAGCTAAGGACCCCCTTGTTTGATCAGCGAGACCAGATAATGAAGCGTCCACCATGTTCTAAAAATAATTTAGGAGGGACTCTATAGTTCCTTTCAAATGAATGATGAGTTATCGAGTGTCCACATTGTTCGTGCCAAACATGCGCGGCCATTAACGAATTCCAGCCGTGCCCTGCTCGCCCTGTCGAGTTGGACGGTGCGGACCTGGCGTTCGGTTACTCGGATGAAGTACATAGGGACCACCCTCCTGGTTGTTCTCTATGTGGGATGGTTTATTCACCTGAGCCTGAAGATGTATTACGGCTACGGTGAGCCTCCCTTCGACCTCGCAATCTTTGATCAGGGCATGTGGCTCATTTCACATTTCCACGAGCCCTTCGTCACAATCATGGGGCGCAACCTTTTCGGTGACCACACGTCGTTCATCCTGTTTCTGTTCGCGCCGTTCTATCGACTCTTCCCCGAGCCGCAGGGTCTTCTCGTCTTACAGACGCTTTTGCTCGCTGGTCCCACCGTCCCCATCTACCTATTGGCTCGCAAGTACATCAAGAACACACTCATCGCTACGTCGCTCGTCGCCACGTACTTACTGAACCCCCTCTTGCAGCAAGGCAACCTCAATCAGTTCCATCCTGAGGCGTTCCTAGTGCTCTTCATCAGTCTGGCAATCTACGCCGCCATCGAGAACAAGTCGGTACTACTCGTCGTCATGGTGCTGCTCTCTTTGATGGTGAAGGAGGACGTAGCGTTACTCGTCGTTCCCTTAGGCGTGTGGGTCACTGCTCGGCGAGATCGCCGACTGGGAGTGTCGATCATCGTCGGGTCGGTGCTGTGGGCCATGGTGGCTAACTGGCTGATCATCCCATGGCTACTCGGTTCGTCGAGTATCTATGCCTCGCGCGTCCCGTTCGGTGGCGTCTCGGGTCTGCTCGGTACCACCATTCACAGGCCCGGCCAACTCTGGTCGTATCTGGGCTCGCAGGGTCGCCCCTTCTATCTTTGGCAGCTCGGCAGCACCGTCGGCTTCGCCTTTCTATTCTCTCCGGAGATTGCCCTCATCGGGGTCCTCGTGGTCGCGGAGAACATCATCAGCAATGACCCGTACATGCATCAGATTCTCTACCAATACTCAATGGCGCTCGCGCCGATACTCGTCTTGGGGACGCTCTACGCCATCGCTAAACAGTCCCACGTCTGGCGCAGAAATGTCTTGACGACGGTGGCCCTAATCGCGGCCGTGTGGTCTTGCGCCCAGTGGGGTTTCGCCCCGTTTTCGACCAACAAAGTCAGCGCGGGTTGGGTACCATCGAGTTCCATCAATGCCCTCAATTACCTTGAAAAGGGGTTACCCGCGAACTCCGTGGTCTCGGCGTGGTATCCCTTGGTGTCGCACATCGACCACCGAGACCAGATCTATGTCTGGCCAACCCCGTTTTACGCCTCGAATTGGGGCCTCTTGAATGACACGGGGGCCAGGCTACCCGTTGCCAGCAAGGTGCAGTATCTATTGCTACCTCTTGTGCTGAGCGCGCCCGATCACGCGGACGTGTTTAAACAGATCACCGGCGGTTACCGACTCGTGCGTAGTAGAGCGGGATTCGGACTCTTCGAGAATAAAGTCTCACCGTAGTGCGCTCGAAGCCGGATCTAGTACTTGATATATGTACTGAAGAGTTCAACCGCGGAAAGTGCCGGGACGGAGTTCGTCGTCAAGAAGAATCGGACGACGGGCGCGCAGCGCCCGGTGGTCCTCAGTCCGTCAGTGTCCGCCGGTAACCGCCAGTAACTAGGAAACTACTCCGCAAAATGAACGCAAACTTTTTCGTGTAAACACCGCTGCGTCGCGACCATTGTGAGTTCATCGGGTGAGGAAACTCCTCTCCCCGAAAGGAACATTATTATGCGTTTGCCTATTGATACTCAAGCAGTGAAGTTTGCCTCAGCGGGACCGGCCGAACCGATCCTCGACTACGACACCAAAGCACCGAAACTCGACGAGTCGGGCACGCCACTTTTCAACGTGCCGCTCTTTGCGGCCGGTGGTGGCGTGAAGGACTCGATCAACGTCAAGGTCTCGGGTGAGCCCAAGGGCCTCGTCGAGTTCACCCAAGTCAAGGTCATTGGCCTCGTGGCGATCACGTGGGAAGTGGGAACCAACCACGGTGTGAGCTTCCGGGCCGAGCGGATCGAACTCATCCGAGCCGCCAGCTAATGCGCGGGCTGCTCGTTTCGAGCGTCGGGCTCGTGTGCGCGATGAACATCCTCATTTTGGTGTTGATTTGGACGCTCGGGACGTTCGGTGTGGCCGGTCTGATTCCCTTCGCCTGGTGCGCGTGGAGTCGTCGCTTAGGTCGTCGCCATGTATAGGGAAGCTCCGAGGGACCCCACACGTCTCCCCTGGATGCCGTATCGCGTCTGGGGGTGGCGTCTGGAGTTCGGTCTTATCGTCGTGACGTCGGTCGCGCTGGAACTCGCGCATAAGTACCTCGGACATATGGGACCAGACCTCGTAGGTGTGGTGATCGTTGGCTCACTCATCGCCTTTCGCAAACTGCGTCGGGCGATCAAGTCGGGGATCGTCAAGAACCACCGGGAGATTCGTCTCCAAGCCGTGCTGTGGTCGTGCGAGGTTGTTGGTCGCGCGGGCACACTCCCAGTCGTTAAGAGTGTGAAGGAACTCCCGGCGGGACTCACTTACGTGCTGGGGTTGCCCACGGGCATCTACTTGGAGTCCTTGGAACGCCAACTCCCCGAACTCGCGGTGGGACTCGACGCAAGGTCGGTTCGCGTTCGGCCCTCACTCGAAACAGCCCGCGTCGTCGAACTGACGGTGCTGCGAAAGGACCCCTTCGCGCGTCCCATCACGTCACCACTGCTGACGGCCGAACGGACGTTGCTCTGGGACCCCATCACACTCGGCACTGGTGAGGACGGGGCACCGGTCACCGTCGGACTCGTCGAACACAGCTTCCTCATTGGCGGAGAGTCCGGCTCGGGCAAGTCGGTCGCGCTGGCCTCCATCGTGGGGGCTGCGGCCCTCGATCCTCACGTCAATCTGACCTTGTTCGACGGGAAGGAAGTGGAACTCGCCGCGTGGCGAGACGTGGCCGACCGGTTCGTAGGTTCCTCGCTCGACGAAGCCGTGCGCGTACTCGAAGACCTCCAACAGATGATGAACGAGCGCTTTCACGTACTGGCGGCCAATCGGCGACGCAAGCTACAACGTGACGACGTCGACGGGTTGGAGATGGTCGTTATCGACGAACTGGCTCTCTTCCTGCGCGGTGGCGAGCGGGCTACGCGCGAACGGTTCGCTGAGTTGCTCCGTGACCTCCTGGCTCGTGGAAGAGCGGCGGGCATCATCGTCGTGGCGGCGACCCAGAAGCCAAGCCACGAGGTGGTCCCGACGTTCATTCGAGACCTGTTCTCCTACCGCCTCGCCATGCGCTGTGCGACCAGGGACGCGTCGGACACGATCCTCGGACAAGGCTGGGCGGCCGAGGGCTACTCGGCGTCGTCGATTGATCCGGCCCAACGGGGCGTTGGCTTCCTCCTCGCGGAAGGCGGTGTCCCAGTTCAACTCCGCACCGCCAACCTCGACGACGACGAAATCGATTGGGTCGTCGAGCGCGCGATAGAACTGCGACGCGTATGAACGGGGATGATCGCCAACGTCTCTTGCGCGAGGTCGAAGCTGCCGGTCAGTGCTCGCACCCGATTCGCTTGCGCGGCGAAGCGGTGAATCTCGCGACCGGGGAAGTGGAACCCACCGCCTTCAAGGTCGCCTGCAAGGACCGACGGGAAGCGGTCTGCCCCGCCTGCTCGCGCCGCTACGCCACGGACGCCTGGATCATCGCGGCCACGGGACTTAACGGCGGGAAGGGTGTCGACGAATCCGTGGCCGGTCGTCCCAAGTCGTTCGTCACGCTGACCGCGCCGAGTTTCGGTGCGACGCACCGCATCACGTCTCGCGGTGGATGCGTGCAACGGCGACCAGGAAGCGCGCGTTGTTCACACGGACAACTCTCGTGGTGCGGCGTTATCCACGCCGAGAACGATCCACTCCTCGGACAGGCCCTCTGCGCCGACTGCTTCGATTTCGTCGGCGCGGTGCTGTGGAATGCTCACGCGTCGCGCCTGTGGACGCTGACCGTGCAACAAGCGCGCCGCAATTTGGCGAGCGACGTTGGTGTTCGACGCGAAGTGTTGCATCGCGTGGTGCGCATGCACTACCTCAAGGTCGCCGAGATGCAACGTCGCGGGCTGGTGCACTTTCACGCGTTGATTCGTCTTGATGAGGTGGAAACCGGTGCGGACGTGTTCGACCTCGACGAATTAGCGATTAACGCCGCGTGGCGCAGAGCCGTGAAGGCGGTCGCGTTCGAAGATGCTGGCACGACGTTCCGGTGGGGTACCGTGCTCAACGTCCAGGGCCTCGGCGCTGGTGAGCAGGACGCTCGGATGGTGTCGACGTATCTGGCGAAGTACGTGACCAAAACCTCGGGTGACGCGCTAGAGCTCGCGCGCCGTTTCGACTCGCGACGTGACATCACCCTTCGCGTCGATAACCCTCACCTTCGACGCATGGCGTTGTGCGCGTGGGATCTCGCCGACGACCTGGCGCCCCTGAAGCTTCGAGGTCACGCCCACACGCTGGGCTTCGCGGGTCAACTGCTCACGAAGTCGAGGGCGTTCTCCACTTCCTTCGGGGCGTTGCGCCAGGCGAGAATCGACTTCAACGCGTCGCGTCGATCTGGCGACCCCCTGGAAGGTTCTTTTCACTACGACGGTCGCGGGTATGACGATCCCCGCGCGTCCGAGTTAGCCGATACCTTCTCGCGCCTCGAAGCGGGACTGACGGCCGAGCGTGTCGCTCGCGATAGCGAACGCCGACTCGACGGACAGAAAGGCCTCGATCATGACGAGTGATTCGCGTTTCGAGCCGAAGATCACGCCCGCCGAGCGGCTCATGCTCACGGTGGAGCAGTCGGCGGAGCTGCTCGGTCTGGGCCGGACGACGACCTATGAACTGGTCATGAGCGGGACGATCGAGAGCGTCCACGTCGGTCGGCGTCGACTTATCCCGCGAAGTGCGCTCGACCGTTTCATTGAGCGCCTTATGGAAGCTCAGTCTTCTGACTGTCGTTCGTAGCTCTGCCACAAGATCGCTCCGATAGCGTTGGCCGCTTCCTCACGGTCGGGGTCGAGGATGTGACCGTACACGTCAGCGGTCATGCGAATAGAGGAGTGGCCGAGCACGCGGCTCACTACCTGGAGCGGAATACCTTGGGCGAGCATAAGACTGGCCGCGGAGTGGCGTAGTTCGTGGGGGTGCCACTGACCGAGGCCCGCCTTTTGACACACCTCTTGAAACTCACGGTAGAGGTTTCTCGGGTCCATTGGCGTGCCGAGCTCGGACGTGAAGATGAACCCCGTCTCCATCCACCGGTCGCCGAGTTCATTCCTCGCTCGTTGTTGTCGCTTCTCATGCTTGAGCAGCTCATCGAGCATTGGTACCGGTAAGTTGATCGCGCGTCGACTCCCTGCGGTCTTCGTGTCGGCCGCGACGAGCACGCTGGCCTCTCGCTTCAGTTGTCGGTTGATACGGAGCACGCCCGTTTTGCGATTGAAGTCAATCCACATGAGACCGAGCGCCTCGCCTCGACGGAGACCCGTCGAAAGCATGAGCGCAAACAGCGCTTCGTGTCGGTGTCCCTTGAGCGAGTGAAGGAGGTGTCGGGCTTGTTCCGGGGTTAGAGTCCGACCCTCTTGGCGAACGGCGCGTGGGGCCCGAGAGAGCGTGGCCACGTTACGTCCCACGAGACCCCAGCGGATGCCCTGATCGAGCGCTTGCGCGAGCACCGATCGAACGCGACGCACGGTTGAGATGGCGTACCCGTCGTCTCGTTTCTTCGCTAAAAGATGGTCCACGTCCGCCACGGTGAGATCAGCGATTCGCTTGTTCCCGAGGGCGGGGATGATGTGGTGCGTCGCGATGATTCGGTAGTTCTTCGCGGTACTCCAAACGACTTGGTGGCGGATTACGTCGTCCAGCCAACGATTAAGGAGTTCGCTGACTTTAAGGTTGCGGTCGATCGAACTGAGCCCGTCGTCGACCTCACGGCGGAGCTGCTTGAGTTTCCTGACGACTTCGGCGCGTGACTTGCCCGTTACGTACTTATGGACCGGTCGGCCCCGTGTGTTCTGTCCGATCAGGACCGCGCCCACCCAGCGCTGATCCGAAGATCGTTGATAGATCGAGCCCTCTTGATTGCCTCTACGAGTTGCCATGTGTGCCTCCGATGAATCACTGACGGATTCACTGACACAAAGGTCGGAGGTTGACGATTCAGGGAAGATGAAAGTTGAAAACCCTTGCAATCAAGGGTTCTCGTCGTGGGCCGTAGAGGACTTGAACCTCTGACCCCTTGCGTGTCATGCAAGTGCGCTACCAGACTGCGCTAACGGCCCCTAGGCGGTCAACCCTACCACCCGCCTTATTTCTATTTCGCAACCGATCGTTGAGTTCATTACCGTTTTCCACGCATCGTGACTGGGGCAATTCGAGGCGGGTCGTATTTGGGTCCATCCAACCCTGGAAGCCATAAGGTTGCGACATGGAACTACACAGCCTTGGTCGCACCGGAATAAAAGTCAGCCCACTCTGTTTGGGTGCCATGATGTTTGGCGCCTGGGGCAACACGGATCACGACGACTCGATCCGAATAATTCACCGGGCGCTCGACGCGGGCATCAACTTCATTGACACCGCGGACGTCTACTCCCAAGGAGAGTCGGAGATCATTGTTGGCAAGGCATTGTCGTCCCTCGATCGATCCACCGTGGTTTTGGCTACCAAAGTTCACGGCAATATGGGTAGCGATCCCAACGCGCAAGGTAATTCGCGACGGTGGATCATCGCCGAATGCGAACACAGCCTGCGCCGTTTGGGCACGGACTACCTCGACCTCTATCAGATTCACCGACCAGACGAATCGGTGGACGTCGATGAGACCCTCGGCGCCCTAAGCGACCTCGTGCACGCGGGAAAGATTCGTAACTTTGGAAGCTCGACCTTTCCCGCTGAACAGATCGTCGAAGCCCAGTGGGTCGCGGAGCGTCATGGGCGCGAGCGCTTCCGGACCGAGCAGCCCCCTTACTCGATCCTCGTGCGGGGCATTGAGCGCGACGTNNCGCTACGACCTCAACGTCCCGGCGAATCAACGCAAACTCGAGATCGTGACCCAGCTGGCGGCCCTGGCCGACGAAGCGGGAGTGAGCCTCATTGAACTATCCCTGGCCTTCGTGCTCGAGCACCCTGCGATTAGTGCGGCAATCATCGGACCACGCACGATGGAACAACTCGAGTCGCAACTTTCGGCTCCGACGATTCGACTCGAGGCTTCGGTACTGGACCGCATCGATGAGTTGGTTCCCCCGGGCACCAACGTAAATCCCGAAGACGCGGGCTGGTCACCTTCGGTTCTTACTCGGGCTCATCGACGCCGTCGTCATCACCCCTAACAAGAATCTTTGACCGATCTTCCCCCAGACTCATCGAGGTCCGGTCCACTCCCCTTACGGCACGAAGCGGCGAAGCTTTTAGCTCTTGGAGGCGGGAGTGGGCACCGAGAGGTCGCTGGGTGAACCGATCCATTGGACCTCAGTGCCAGTGGGCGTCGCCACGCGCGAAATTGATGCGCGAAGTGAATGCGAGAGGTTTAAGGCGGCCTGTCCGGCCATGCCCAGCGGATCACTGCCCTGTTGACCCAGCACGACAGCGTAGGTGGTGATGACCGTGCCGTTGATGCGCACCTTCATTGCCATCACGTCACAGCCTCCAGCCGGATCCGTGAATCCAGATTTTACGCCGATCACCCCGTCGTGGCCGATGAACGGCGTATAGGAGCCGACGACTCCGACGACCGGAAGAGCCACGCGGGACAACGCGGCAATCGATTGCACCACCGGTTCGTTAGTCATCAGGTCCACCGCGAGGGTGGCCTGATCTCTCGCCGTGGACAAGTCGCCGGACGCGATACCCGAGACATCTACGTAATGCGTCTGCGAGAGTCCAAGGGTCTTCGCGTCTCGATTCATCTCGGTTACAAATCTTGACTGGCTCATCCCGGTAAGAGCTACCAACAGTTGGGCGTAATCGCCCGCCGAGTGAACGAACACTCCGCGTAAGAGGACTCCTTCGCACAACCTCATACCCTCAACGATCTTGACGCTCGACTGATCAGTAGCGACGTCATAGTTGTAGAGCGCGACGTCACTTGCGTTGACGGTGAGACAGGGCCCACTCTGGGAAAAGGTGAGAGGAAGCTGATGTAACACGACCCACGCGGTCATCATCTTCGTGAGGCTGGCGATGGGCTCCCTTGGCTGCCAGGGTGATGAAGCATCTACGAAAAGTTGAGGAATCGCCACGGCCGCGCTACCCATCGATGGCCACCTCAGTTTCGACTTGATGTGTAACGTGGGCACCGGGTTCTTCGAAGGCAACGATGTCGTGGTCGTGGTGGTTGACGTTGGCACGGTCGTCGTTGACACGACCGTGGTAGAGGTTACATAGATGTAGCGGGTCGAGGGGGTCGCGACGGCAGGAGTTGTCGTGAAAAGGAAAATGGCCAGCAGACCACTGGATGCGAGGGCGAGCAGCGCCTTCCATCCGAACCGAAATACTCGGGATGACTTCACCATTTCGACACTTCGTATTCGACTAGGGCCCCCACGGCGCCATTCGCGCCGACAGCGCGCGTGATCCGAGAATTCTTCTCCGAGATAGCTCGAACCTCGTTTGTTCCAAGTGACATAGGTACCGCACCTTTGCACAAGTTCACGCCTATGACTGGGCGATTCCGACATAGAAGTGAATCAGTACTGCGTATCGCACAATTGAGACTGCAACCGTAACAGTGCCTCCTCATGGACACTAATTGAGCGCGAGCCAGTGACGCGGCACCGGTGACAGCGCAGTCCATGTAACGTCCACCACCACCACGGTAATAGCCCCACCGTGCTCTTCTCTCCTTGGAGGGTCGCGACCTGTCGTCACGGACCCCGCGAGGCTTAAAGTTGCCCTCGCCAAAGTAACCTTGAGTCATGAAGTTGGACCGACCGGTTACTCGTTGCTTGATTGCGTCGGGCTCGATCGCGTTCACCGCGCTGATGGCCTTACCCGTCGCCCAGGCCGCGGGTAGACCTCGAACAGCCGAGGCCGCCTTCTCGGTGCGACTCGAGGATCAAATACTGGCCACGCTTCGATACTTACCTGTCTCGTTTAGACCAACCAGTCAATCGACGACCACGCCAACCACTTCGACGACCACTTCGACGACCACTACGACGTCGGTGACGACGACCACTTCGTCGGTGACGACGACGTCGGTCACTACGACCACGACACCACCCACCACAACCACGACGACGAAGGCGAAGGCGAAGGCGAAACAAGTGAGTCCAACCAAGCTCTTACGTGGCACGTTCCCTTGGCGATTTCATGCGTTGCCCGCCTCCCTTAGAGGTCTGTGGCGAGTCGGCACTAACAACGTGGTTCTTCAAGGCGCACTGATGCGCTTTCAATCCGTTCACGGACTGGCCACTACTGGGTTGATGGACACTTTGACCTGGAAAACGATGACACAAGCGGCTCTACGAGACCAGCGAGACCCGATGAGTTACAACGTGGTCGTGGTAAACCAAGCGCTGCCACAAAAAGTCAAGCTTTACCAGAACGGTAAGGTCACGTTCGTCTCATTGGTGAACACGGGCATTACCGCAGCACCGACCGAGAACGGTACGTACCCGGTATATGTGCGCTTCGTCACCACGACGATGTCGGGCACGAATCCCGATGGCTCGCACTACAGCGACCCGGGGATACCGTGGGTCTCCTATTTCCACGGCGGCGATGCCCTCCACGGATTCATTCGAGCCACTTACGGCTGGCCCCAGAGCCTGGGCTGTGTCGAGATGCCCTTCGTCGACGCCCAAACTCTTTGGCCCCACACGCCGGTTGGCACGTTGGTCACTGTTCTGTAGCGTCTCTTCGATGACGCCTTCGACAAAAACATCGAAGGTCTCACAATCTCAATTTTTCGCCACTCTCGGAACTACGTAAGTTCCGTTCTGGCCAGATACTCATCACCGTCCGTCGCCAAAGAAAGCGACGGCTGTCCGGCGTTGTTGTAGATCACCTGCTCCATGAACACCTCGACCGCCGCGCGAGCGTCCCCGAGGGCGTCATGACCACCGGGAGTGACACCGTAGTGGTGGCAGAGATACTCCAACCCCCGTCGTGGACGGCTTGCCCGACTTGGCTCGATGGCGAGGTCGTGTTCGACGACGTCAATTATGCGCAGCAACGAAAGGTCGAAGTACACGTCGTCCAGCGCCGTGCCGAGTACCGACATCGAGCTTCGCCGCAACATCTCTAGGTCGAATCTCCCGACGTTGGAGCCCACGACGTAGGCGCCGCGTGAATGGAAGTCCCGCAGAGTCTTCACGGCGAGCGTGAGACCCGCTTCTACGCTGTAGACCGACGCGCTCCCCCGCTTGGCCTCTAGATCCTCGAGGGTGAGACCGTGCACTCGCTGAGCCCCGGCACTAATCGGACGGTCAGGAATCACGTAGTAGTGCTGGGACCACAGGGGTACGCCGAAGCGATAGGCGCAGAAACCGTACGAGATGGCCCGTTCGCTCAAGACGCTCAGCCCGGTGGTCTCGGTGTCAAAGCCCAGTATGAGCTCCGGCACCTGGAGATATTTCTTCGCCACTCTCCCACTCTTTCAGCCTCGTGTGACAGATGCCAAACGGAGATCGCGAACTTCAACGGACGTCATTGCTGGTGGAGATACCTTCGTCCCAGTCGTGCCCCTCTCTTAACGCGGGGACGCGGGTGCCGCGGTGAGCTTTTCGGTGGGGAGAGAGGGCGCCTTGGCTTCGCGCGCGTGACCCCAGGCGAGATAAGCGCGCCCGACGCCATACCAGCTGGCGCTGAATACGCCCACATAAAAGCCCACCGGCCAGTTGGTCTGGTACGAGCAGGCAATAGCCGCCCACAAGGTCAAGAGTGCGATGACGACCGAACCACCGAGTGCAGTACCGGGCCGGTCACTGAAACAGCGCGCGGCGGCCGGCGGACCAATCATCAACGTGAAGATCAAGAACGCGCCGACGACCGGCACGGTCATCGTCGTCGAGCACGCCAGCACGACGAGGAACATCAACTCGACCACCTGCGGGCGAATTCCTCGAGCGGCCGCGATCTCCGGGGCGAGCGACGTTAACATGAGTCGTCGATACAACAGCCCGATCGCCAGCACGCTCACCAGACCGAGCACCGCGACCGGAATAATCTGACTCGTGCTCACGCCCAGAATCTCACCAAATAAGAGTGAGAAGATCTGAGGCTCGTACTCGGTGCTCTGACTTAAGAACGCCGCGCCGAGGGCGAGCATCGTCACTAGCGCCAGCGCCGTCACCGCGTCGCTCCGGCCCCGTCGGCCAAGTGCGCCGATGCCCAACGCGGCGCCCAGGGAGAAGACGCCGAGTCCTAACAGTGGACTAAGGCCCATCAGGTTCGCTCCCGCTGCCCCGGCGAACGCGCCGTTGGGTATGGCGTGCGCCGGAAAGGCCGCGCCGCGAAGCACTACGAAGAAACCCACTACGCCCGCGACCACGGCGACGATGGTGCCGACCAGCCAGGCGTTGGCCATGAAACCCGTGAACATTAGTTCGCCGCTCGGGAACGTCGGGTCCCCACGACTCGTGAAGCCAGGTGCGAGAGACGATGATCCGGCCCCGTCCGTGCCGCGAATCGACGAACCGCGGGGACGCCCGACGCCAGATAGGCGAGCAGGATCAGCGCCACGATAAAGAAGCTGACGGGGAGTCCTTGACTCGACGGGATCCAGTAGTAACTGTCGTAGGCCAAGAGAATGCCCAGCCACGTGGTCGCGACACCCATCGCGCAGGCCACGCCAATGGCACTTCGCAGATTCTTCGTTAGTCGCAGCGACGTCGCCGCAGGGCCAATGAGGAGCGCGGTGGAAAGAACTGACCCGATGGCAATCGCCGAGACGCCAACGGCAATGGCGAGAGCGAGCATGAACAGCAGCCCCACCCGGCGAATCCCAATTCCGCGCGCGGACGCGAGCTCGCTACTCAGGGAGCTAAGCAACAAGGGTCGATAGATGACACCCAGCACGATCAAGGTGAGGACGCTCATGGCAACAACGTAAGGAACGATTGATGAGTTGACGGTGAAGATCGACCCAAAGAGAATCTGTTGGGTTGCCCCGGTCGTCGCGGACTTAGAGGTATCAAGGAAGAGAAAGAGAGCGGCGAAGCCGGTCGCCACGCTGAGGACAATGCCGGTGGCGACGTCGCGACTGCGCAGCCGCTCGACGCCGATGAGATCCATGGCCCCGGCTCCGAGCACTCCCCCGCCCACGAATCCCACCAGTGGGCTGATACCGGTGAAAAAAGCCCCGGAGCCCCCGGCGGTGGCGACGTCGGTGAGCGCGTGGCCAGCGAACGACTGACCGCGCACCACAGTAAAGACGCCCACCACGGCCGAGATCACCGCGGCGAGCGCACCAATTATCACCGCGGTGCGCACCGGTGCGCTGGCGAAGAAGCCGGGCTCGAGGAGGAATCGCACGGTCGCTCAACTCACCGTCAGATTCGGGTGTTCGGGAATGTCGTCGTTGTCCCGCCCCGGCTCGGCCACGACGAAGACGCGGCCGTGAATCTTCAGCACGTCGACGTGATGACCGNNCTCGTCGAGCAACAAAAGTTCCGGCCGACTGATCAGCGCGTGTGCGATGAGGACCCGTTGTTGCTCTCCCCCCGACAGAGTGCCGACTCGCCGATTGGCGAACCCTAAGGCGTCCACGTTCATCAGCATCTGCTCCACGAGGGCTCGCTGTTCCTTCGTCCGTCGGGCGAAGCCGTAACGATCGGCGTCGAGGCCGAGTGCCACAAAGTCGCGAGCTCGCATCGGCACGTCGGGGTCAAGGATGACCTTTTGTGGCACGTAACCCAACGAGCGCCCTCGCCGACTAATGGGCGCGCCCGTCACTCGGATCTCTCCCGCGTCCACGCGTTGAAGCCCCAAAATGGTCCGGAGCAACGTCGTCTTGCCGACCCCGTTCGAGCCGATGAGCCCGGTGAACTCCCCTTTTCGAATCTCGAATGAGACGTCGTCCAGAATCCTTCGCCCCGAGAATGAGACGCTGACCTTGTCGACCTCTAGAACCGGCTGATCGCTCATAGGTGCGCCGTCGACTTGTCACGGGTGACGGCCGCTTGGATCGCCGCGACCTCAGCCATCATCCACGTCTGATAGTCGTACCCCGGGGTGGGCATCGTTTCGTAGACGCCCACGATGGGAACCCCGGCGGACTGGGCCGTCGCTCTCATCGACGACGTGAGCGAATCGACGACCTGCTCGTTGTAACAGAACACCTTGACCTTGTGGGTGGTAAGGAATCCGCTCTCGAGGGTGATGTCTTCGGGCGCGGGATCGACGCCGTTCATGACGTCCGCTTGAAAGACGAAGGGCGTAAGGATCTGGGCTCCCATCGCCTGGAGAAGATAGTCCGCGACGGGCTCGGTCACGGCGACAGGCGTACCCGCGTACTTCGACTTAAAGGCGGCGATGGCGTTGAACCAGGGCTGCAACGAAGTATCGAAGATCTTCAGCCTCGCGACGAAGTAGGCCCGATGGCTGGGTGCGAGCGCAGCCATATCCCGGGCCAGGGCCCTAGCCACGACGGGCATCGTCTTGGGGTCGTACCAAAGATGCGGGTTGGCAGTGTCTTTCGAAAGACCGAGGACGTCCTGGACGACGATGACTCGACGCTGGGGATTTGGCGACGCGGACTCGATGCTGTTCATGAATCCGTCGTAGCCAACGCCATTTTGGACGATCAACTCAGCTCTTCCCACCGCCTCGGCGACGCTCGGGCTCGCTTCATAGGTGTGGGGATCAGTATTGGGATTGTCGAGCACCGAAGAGACCGAAACGTACTTGCCGCCAATCTGACTGATCACGTTCGCGTATTCGTTTTCCGCGCCGACCGCCTCGATAACCCCAGGCTTTGAACCGGCCAAACTAGTTGGCGACGAACAACTGGTCAGAAAGAAGGTGGCCAGCGTCATGGCACCGACGGTCAGTGCAGCCCCCCGGAACCGGGAACGAGGAAAAACATTCGATGGCACAGTTGAGGACAGCACGAAAACAGGTTAAACTGAGAATGAGTCTCATTACAACTGAGATTGATCGTCCGATTCGCTTACGAAGTTCGCCAGTCCCCTGAGATATGGACACTTCACGTACGCCAATGAAACCTGATCGAAAGTGGTCACGATGTCCTCTACCGAGTCAACGAATGCGCTCCACGAACTCGTCGAAGTCCATCTCCGTCGCGAGGACAAGCGCTACACGTCGGGGCGACGAGCAATCGTCGAACTGCTGGCGTCCGGCCAGCCCATGAGCATTTCGGACATCTCACTCGCGGATCCCGAGGTCCCTCGAAGCTCTGCCTATCGCCATCTCTCGGACTTACAACGCGCGGGCGTCGTTCGACGCATCTCTGCCGGCGACGAGTTCGCTCGTTTTGAATTGACGGAGGACTTAACTCATCATCATCATCATCTACTCTGCACCTCGTGTGGCCGAGTCATTGACGTCACGCCCAGTCACGCCTTCGAGCGAACCGTCGCCGCGATGGTAACCGAGCTCACCGCCCAAAGGGGCTTTCGAGCAATCTCGCATGCCTTAGACGTCACCGGACATTGCAAAGACTGTCAACGCTGACTTCATTCATTCACGGGGCTCGATCCATTGGAAGATCGTCATCGAGCCGTGAACTAGGTCAATCGAACAGGTTCACACATTCGTCACCAACGGGGGGCGAATGATCGGCGTAATGTCCTCGCGAGCCAGAGCCGAAGTGCCGTGTTAAGAGTGATCGAAGAACCCCTTAACTTCTGACAGGGCAAGTGGTTTCGAGAAGAGGTATCCCTGTCCGACTTGACGTCCATGACACGAAGCGCTTCTAGTTCTGGAACCGTCTCGATACCCTCAGCGATCGTTTGGAGTTTTCTGAAAGAAGGTCATTAATTCCAAAGCGTCAAACGTCACTCGCCCTTGAGGTCTCGCCGTTTGAAAGCGGCAACGCCAATCAACACCGCGACGGCACCGATTGAAACCATGATCGCGTTCGTACTCCAGTTGATGGGCACCGATGGCGCCGCGGCCATCTGGTGAAACGCCGACGAGTCGAGCAACCAGTGATTCAAACTGGCGAGACCGCCCAACAGCTCTACCAGTAGTGACCAAACCATCGCGGCGTACGTGACAGGCACCGCGGCTCTCGGCACCAGGCCAAGAGCCAACACACCAACTCCTAGAAGTAATAGCGCCGGAGCCACCGTATTGAGTCCCGCTTCCAGCATCGTCGAGAGGCTCACATCTGCGTGATCGCTGGCAGCACCCGCCCACGTCGAGAGCCCGACGACAAGGCCACCTAAGACGAGGAGCCCCGTAGCCAGGACGATCCTGCCCGTCAACCACGAGACTCGTGAGAGTGGACGAACGAGGAGGTTCTCGAGTTGGCCACCCGACTCTTCTTTTCTCGCCGCGCTGATCTGGCCCACAGCGACAAAGCTCAACGCCATCGCCATTATCAACATTGCCAAACCGAGGTAGGCCTCCACTCCCGTGACGCCAAGTCGTGCAAAGACGTGACGAATACTCGGCGAACTCGTCATAATTTTTCCACCCGACTTGGCAATGCCGCCAAGGAGCAGGCCGTACGCGACAATCGACACGGTCCAGCCGAGCAAGGTGGGTCGGTTGAGGCGAAGCGCAAGACCGGTCGCGCCAGACATGAGACGCAAATGTGGTCGGGCCGTTGAACGGTCGGAGAAGACACTGGCCCCGAGATCTCGCCGCCCCGACACGTACACGACGAGGACGCCCGCGACGCCAATCAAGATCGAAATCGGAACGAGAGCGAGCGGATTGGGCTTCGTCAATGGTTGCAACTCTTCAACCCAACCGAGCGGCGTCGTCCAACGCAGCCAGCCCAAACCAGTGCTCGAATCGGCGGCCATGCGGATCGCGTAACTTGCGCCAAGGAAGGCGGACGCGTAGCCCGCCGCTTGGCGACGTGACGACGCCAATTGACTACTAAGCGCCCCAAGAGCGAGGAACATCACGGCGCCCGCCACGATCGCCAACGCGAAGTAAATTGCGCCGCTTGAACCTATGCCCACCTTCGAAGAGCGCCCGACCGCCACCGTGATGATCGCGGTGGTCACAAAGAGCGACAACGCGCCGGCCGCCAAGCCTGCCAACGCTTGCACCGCGGCGCTGCGTCGAGTGACCTGGCCCACTAGAAGCAGTTCCCATCGACCAGCGTCTTCCTCGCCGCGCGTCAGTCTCGTGCTCGTGAGGATGCCCCAGACCGCCCCGGTGATCGCAAGAACGGTCAGGCACTTCCACGCGGTATACCCGGGCACCGTGCCAATCTGATGCGCGGGTCCCACCAGAGCACTTATGCCGACGTTTGATCCGAACTCTTGGACGAGCAAGCGTCGCGCCGCTACGGTGCTGTAACTCGATGCGTACGCCAACGCCTGGGCCGCCACGTAGAGGGCAAAGACCAGGCCCCACCCCACGCCCGATCGAACCGCTTTACGACCAGTGATCCGTGCGATCACCGTCGTTGATCGCACGCGAGAGGTGCGAGGAACCGCGATTCTCGTGTCAAGGAGCATTGCTCGTTCGGCCCTCGCTTGGCGATGCTCCGTAGTGCGCGAGGAAGAGTTCTTCCAGCGACGGTTCTCGACTCAGCAGCTCACGCACGCCCGAATGAACGAGCGCCTCGAGCAATGGCTCCACCGAGCCCTGCACTTGACATCGCAGGGTTGAACCATGAACTTCAACCATCGTGACACCGGCGACGTCCGCGACGTCCGGTACGGCACCGTCGAAGGTCGCGTCAACCGTCAGTGCGGAAAGGTGGCGCATCTCGGCCATCGTCCCCATCTCCACGAGGACACCGGCCCGCAGGATCCCAATACGGTCACAGAGCGCCTCAACCTCACTCAAGATATGCGACGACAACAGAACGCTCTGGCCGCGTTCCCTCGCCTCACTCATGCAGAGCCGAAAGGCCCTTTCCATGAGTGGATCGAGTCCGCTGGTGGGTTCATCCAGAATCAAGAGATCCGCCCGCGTCATGAGGGCGGCCACCAGCACGACTTTCTGTCGGTTCCCCTTGGAGAGTGCGCGAACTCTCTTCGACACGTCCAACTCGAAGCGCTCTATCAAAACGTCTCGATATGCGGGGTCGACCTGACCCTGGACCTGTCCCAGGAGGTGCAACGTCTCGGCACCGGTCAACGTCGGCCACAGGCTGGCTTCGCCCGCCACGTACGCCAGTCGTCGGTGCGCGTCGACGGATTGTCGACGTGAGTCCAAGCTGAAGATTTCCGCGCGCCCACTGGTCGGTATGAGCAGTCCGAGCAGGAGTCGGATCAGCGTGGTCTTGCCTGCGCCGTTGGGCCCGAGACAACCGACGATTTCGCCCTCGCCCACGTGAAAGTCCAAGTCCCGTAGTGCCTTAGTAGGACCGAACTGCTTGGACAGTGCGTATGTGCTGATCGCCGTGACGGTCATTTTCTCTCCCTTCAACTACACCTCATGTCTAGGGCATTCTTCACCAATCGCGCGTATACAGGCCCCCGCCAAGAGTGAACCGGCGGGCTGGGGGCCGTTCAGGGCGAAACCATCAAGTCGAACGTCCTACCGTTGCGGAACATCGAAACCCTCAAGATCATCGATACTCCGACGATTCTTTTCAGACCAGTATTCGCGTATTCCACCGACTCCCTTGCGCTGCGCCCACTGATCCATCGTTGGCCGATGATCATCAAAGTTCATGAACGGCACGCCGTACCCGCACGAATCGGCGATCCGCCTCACGGTGACAAGAATTATTGAGCGCACGCCCACACCTGACGCACCGGGAAAATGACCCTTGAGCGACTCGAATTCCGCCGAATCCTTCAGCACGGCTCGCCCCTCACCATGAAGTCGCACAATCCGCGGCGATTCGCTAAAAGCACAGAACATCACGACGATTCGTCCGTTTTCACCTAGGTGCGCTATCGTCTCGACCCCGCTGCCAGTCTGGTCAAGGTAGGCGACAGTGTGAGGACCCAGGACCGCGAACTCTTGGCGATTGCCTTTAGGCGAACAGTTCACCAAGCCCGCCGCGGCGAGCGGGGCGGTCGCGACGAAGAATATCGGTTGAGCGACCAGCCATTCGGCGAGGCGGCTATCGACCTGCTCGAACGTCTTTCCCACGTCTCCATTATTGCGTGGGGCCGCCGAAGCGACGTTCGTGGTACTAGAAACATGGACTAAGGGGTCATGCCCATCTGGAGGCGGCGTCCGGATTCGAACCGGAGTACGGGGCTTTGCAGGCCCCTGCCTAACCGCTCGGCCACGCCGCCAGAACAGTCCATCCTAGTGGCCGCTGGCAGATGGCCTAATGCTTCTTGAAGAAGTGGTACACCCCGTAACAGATTGCCACGACGATCAGCACGACCAGCACGGCCTTGATAATCGCCGTGAGTACTCCGATGAGCGAGAAAATGAGCCACAGGGCGAGCAAGACAACAACGATCACCCCCAGCGTCTTCACCATTGCCATTCGCCACCCCTTTCGTAAGCCAATTGTAAGCGTGTCGCTGCTCTGGCATCGGTAGCCTGGGAGTGTGATCCGCCGCCTCAAACTTGCCAGCGCCGTGGTCGCGGTGGTCCTGACCTCAACGATGCTGCCTTCACTCGACGCGTCGGGTGCCACCACCTATCGAGTGTCAGCCACCTTTCCCGCCACCCTCTCGGTGAATCTGCCACTGCTTCGGTTGCACTTCAGCGCCCCGACAAAAGCCAACTCACTGCCGCCCTTGATCGCCAGGCCTTCGCTCTCAACCAAGTGGCAACAGATCGGCCCGAACGACGTCCAAGCGATCGCCATCAGTTCCTTAAAGCCGTTGACGACCTACACCTTTATGACGCCGACGGAGATGCGTTGCACATCGTCGTGCCGGTTCAGCGCGTCTCGCCCTCGCGTCGCCAGTGTGTCTACTAATCTGACCTGGGAAGCGCAGCTGCTGGCCGAGTTGAACTACTTGCCCTTGACCTTCACGCCCGCCACGACTCAGAGCAATCCCAGTGATCAGGTCAATGGCACGTTCACGTGGGCCTATCCAGATCTGCCCGCCACCCTAAGTTCGCAGTGGCGTCTGGGAAGCGACAACGCCATTCTTCGTGGCGCAGTCATGAATTTCCAGAGTCGGTTATCTCTACCGACCACCGGCGAAGCCGACGCGACGACCTGGTCAGATCTACTGAATGCGGTCGACGCTCACCACGTCGATCCGGCGTCGTACAACTACGTTGAGGTCTCGATGGCCTTGCCCGAGACCCTTACCCTGTACGTGGCCGGTCACACCAAGTTCCACGCGCTCGTCAATACGGGCATTTCAGTGGCCCCGACCGCCGTGGGCACGTACCCGGTGTACGTGCGCTACTTGACCACGACCATGTCAGGCACGAATCCCGACGGCTCGCACTACAGCGACCCGGGCATTCCCTGGGTCTCGTACTTCAACGGGGGCGACGCCCTGCACGGCTTCATCCGTTCAACGTACGGGTGGCCCCAAAGCCTCGGCTGCGTGGAGATGACCTTCGCGTCGGCCCAAACGGTCTTTCCCTTCACACCAATCGGCACCCTCGTCACCGTTCACGCCTAGCCTCGAATTCATTGCGCAGCCTCAGGACCGAAGGCGTGTCGGCCCCGTTGCGTCGCGATTTCAACGCCGTGTTTGTTCAGTTCACTCGCCGTGCCCACCGAGGTGCGGCCAAAGCGTCGGCGAACTTCGTCGATGGCGTCGCGTAGCGCTTCGTTCGAGACCTGACGCTCTCGAGAGATCTCGGCCGCACTGGCCTTGACGTCGAGCGAAGTGATATCCAACCCAAAACTCAGTTGCATCTGATTGCGGCTTCGCCCAAGAAACCCCGAGGCGTGCAGGCCCAGGAGTCGCACGGCTTTTGAGAGATCGACCGACTGGACCAACGCCTCACCGATGGCCCCGATTGCGTACTCATCGTCCACGCCAAATGAAAGCGTCTGCGACCTCGAGACACTGTTCAAGTCATCAAAGCGCACCACCACGCTGATCGTGCGGGCTACCAAGTCCTTTTCTCGCAACGCCCGGGCCACCACTGCCGCGTGCGTCTTTAGCGCCTCGTCCACTTCGTCTCGCCCGCTGAGCGAGCGAGCGAAGGTCTGATCGTGACCGAGTGATTTGAGCGCCCGATCGACGATGACCTCACGACGGTCCTCACCCTGGGCGTAGGCGGCCAGCGCCGCCGCCATCGATACGCCCACGTGCTTCGCCAACGTCACCTCATCCACCCGCGCCAGGTCACGAACCCACGTCAGCCCGAGTTGCGCGAGTTTCGCCGCCGTCGCCGGACCCACGCCCCAGAGCGCGCGAACGGGCAGGGCGGCGAGCCACTCCGTTTCGAGTTGTGGACTCACCCAAAAGACGCCCGGGCCCTCGACGAGGCCGTGATCGACCACTCGGGGCTTGGCCTCCTTCGAGGCCAGTTTCGCGAAGAGCTTGTTTCTACCGAGTCCCACGCCGCAGAACAGTCCCAGTTCTTCGTTGATCCGGCCCCGTAACGTCGCTGCCGCCTCGAGTGGGCGAACGCCGAGTCGACGCAGACTGCGCAGATCGGCGAAGACTTCATCCAGACCCAGCGGTTCGTAGTCGGGCGTGAGATCGAGCACGATCTCGTGAAACCTTCTCGAGTAGACCTCGTAGCGATCGAAGCGACCGGGGAGAATGACCAGAGCGGGACAGACCCGTTTTGCCACGACGCTCGGCATCGCGCTGCGCACGCCAAAGCGGCGCGCTTCATAACTGGCGCTGGCGATGACGCCGCGTTCGCCCGCGCCACCGACGGCCACCGGCTTGCCCTTTAGAGAGGGGTCGTCGAGCACTTCCACCGAGGCGAAAAAGGCGTCCAGGTCCGCATGAAGAATAGGGGCCTCGTCGACCGTAGGGCTTTTAGAAGACGAGTTCAACGCAGCGAAAGGCCTCACCAAAGGCCACCCCGACCGGGCGACCCGCCTGTTCGGCGCGCTCGAGCACGACACCGCGAATCGCCTCGGCGTCGCCGGCCAACTGCGAGTCGTGCGCGAGGACGGCCTTCACCTTGAGGTCAATGGTTCTCGACACGTCCGCAACGACGTCGGGCTCGTGGGTCCCACTGAGGAGCAGCACGCTCACCTGGTGGGGCGGTCCCTGCGCCGGGAAGTAGAGCGGCATGGCCGCGGCCGGCGCGACGGCGTCGAGCAGCGCCCAACCCGTCTCGCGGTGGTCGCGATGATTCACGTAGACCCCACCGAAGAAGGTGGCCGTGGGGTCCGGTCCGAGAACCACCTCGGGTTTAAAGGTGCGAATCAGTCCCACGAGCGTCTCGCGCAGCTCTTGGCAGTTCGTCACCTCACCGTCGGGCCATTCGAGCGACGTGACGCTCTTCGCGCCCAGTAGATCGCCCGCCAACTGGAGCTCTTCGCGGCGGGTCTCTTTGAGGGCCGTCGCCTCGGAGAGTGGCGAGTGCGAACCCTTGGCCCCATCGCAGATGACGACTAAATGGACCTCGGCGCCCTCACTCGCCCACTGCGCCAGTAACCCGCCCGCGGCGACGTCCGCGTCGTCGGGGTGCGCGTAGATCGCGAGTGCCGAACGGGGCTCCAAACGTAGCGCCCGCACGACTAACCCTTATATTTGGGCGCCGTGGTCTTCACCAGCATGCCGATCTCTCGCGCGAAGTCCTCGGTGCCCTCGAATCCCTTATAGACCGAAGCGAATCGGACGTAGACGACGTCATCGATCTCTCGCAGGGCTTCGAGCGTCGACATGCCGATTTCTTCGCTCGTGACGTCACGGTTGAGCAGGCGCATCGACTCCTCCACCGCCGCCGCCACGCCCTCCAGCACCTCGTCGTTGACGGGACGGTTCTTCGCGGCCGAACGCACCCCCGCGAGGATCTTCTCTCTTGCGAAGGGCTCGCGATCGCCTGAACGCTTGGTGACGTACAGACCGATCTCCTCGATCCGTTCGAAGGTGGTGTAGCGCTGAGCGCAGTTGGCGCACTCGCGGCGTCGACGAATCGCCACGCCGTCTTCGGCCAGACGCGAATCGACGACGCGATCGTCGTCGGCAGAACAAAAGGGGCACCGCACCATCTCACGATACACCTAAATACCTATTTTTTCAGGGGATTAGGACGTGCTCGCCGGGCACCACTACCGACGAACCGAGTTCGCGCACGAGTAGAACTTGAGCGTACGTGGGATCGACGGGGTTCACATTCTTCGCGATCGAATTTATCGTGTCGCCGGATTGCACCACGTAATCCATTCCCGGAGCCAGCACCGTGGAGTTCGCGAAGTCACTCGAGAGGCCGGCGTCGTTCGTCGCGCCAAAGGTGTGGCCGGGCAGCGCGAGAACGGTGAGCGCGCTGATCAGCACCAGGCCCACCACCGCGCGTCGACGGCGCTGCACCGCACGAACGCGAGCAGCTCGACGCTGCGTGAGTGGCGGACCTTGACGAAACGGCCGGGGAGCGGAGGAGGCCGCCACAAGTCGCAAGTAGGGGCCGACGTTGAACCCTTCATCTTCGATCGTCTCTAGAATTTCCGCTGTTACCATCTCCGACACTCCTTACGTCTACGAACACCTGTTCGCCATTCTAAAGCGAACAGGTGTTCGTTGCAAGAGCCCTCGAAGATATCTTGAAACTCCCTATATTTCAACCTTTTCGCGCAGTTTTCGGCCCACTCGACCAAAGTCATCCCAGCGCGAAGTAGGTGTCGGGCGATTCGTTCGCAGCATCGTGGCCGCCTCGGTGAGGTCTCGCGCCAGCGAGATCCGATGACGACGTACGAGGCTCGCGCACTCCGTGCTCAGTGCGTCGTCGGGGTGGTCGTGCGAGTCGGTCACCTGCCCGTCGGTCACCCAGATCACCGACTCCTGGGCTCGACGTTGCGACAGGGCCCAGCGAAGTACCGGCCCGTCCACACCGTTACCCACGTTGCCCGAAGGGCAGTGCGTCGCGACGCGACCACGTTCAGCCAATACCCAGACGTTGGGCGTGGCGCCCAGATCGCCCGGCCGATGGCTGTAGCCCACGACGAGCGCATGGGGCGAGCGGTCGACGACGGCGCGTACCGCTTCGCTGGACAGATCCATTGAACCCGATTGATCGATGACCACGACGCCGCCGTGGCAACGCACGCGCTGGACGAAAGCGCGACGCTGTTCGTCGCTCAAGAGTCGGCCCGGATAACGCATCACGGTGCCCGACGTCGTCGCTCGAGATCGGCGAACGCTTCCTTTTCGTTGATGCGCGAGGGGCCCGAGAGACGANNGGGATTGGGTCAACATCCGCGCCAGCACGAGGGTCGAAACCGCGTACCCGCTCGGCAGGCCGTCCTCGTTGAGACGGGTCGCGCCGAGGGTTGGTGTACTGAACTGATCGACCAGCGCAAGTGCCCGCTTACGAATCGCCCGAAGCCCACCCAACCACGTGGCGTCACCTTGACGAATGCCCGCGAAGTACTCCTTTTCCGCGCCGGTCCCGAGTACGGCCAACAAAAAGCACACGGCCTCGCCCCACTCCCCGGCTTCGGCCAAACGACGTCCACCGAACTTCTCGGTCCCATCGCGTAGCCACGCCACGTCGAAGTGGAGTCTCGTCAGCANNCTCATCAAGTGACGCACGTGAGGGCTCACTCGAGCGTGCATCAGCTCGTGTGCGCGAACGACTCGGGCCTGGCCGCCGGGGCCCAAGGGAACCTCGAGCACCCGTTCCGAGAGGTTGCAACTCGCGGCACCCCGCATGGTTGAACTCTCTCGGACCGTCCACGCGCCGGTGGCGGGGTCGTCCTCTCGCCCGCTCAGCAACTCTGGAAAGATCACCCTCCCCGTCACGACACCGCCGCGATCGTGAGCGCATCGAGCACGCTTTGGGCGACGTCGCCGCCAAAGACCAGGTACGCGGCGCGCGATGGCCCGTGGTGTCGACGAAGTTCGTCAAAGGCGTAGAAGCTACGAAGCGACACCCGGCGCTGCTCAGGGCCCACGGACCCCGAAAGGGCGGGCGCTCGAAGATCGCCGCTCAAACGCGCCACGGCGTTGGGGTGCGGGCGGTCGATACGAATGCTCACCGGAAAGCGGTCCCGTAAGGCGCGGGGCACGTCGTCGAGTTCTTCGATGTTCGAGGTCATGACGACCGAGAACTCCGCACCCGGCTGCACCCACTCGAGCGTCTCGGGGTTTCGCCAGCGAGCCGACTCGGGTGAGTCGGTGATGGCGAGCAACGTGGCCAGCGCGTCACCTGACGCGCGATCGACTTCGTCGAGCACGAGGCGGGCCCCCCGTCCATCGATCCCTCGCCACGCGCGGATCGCCGGTCCTTCACGCCACTCAAAACGGCTCTCCCCCGAGGGCATCCAGGTACCGGTGATCTCACCCGACGTGAGATCCTCGGTGCAGATGAGCCGTTCGGCGAATCCGTGATGGACGCCATCGTGCAACGCGGCGAACGTCTTACCCGTGCCCGGCGGTCCATAGAGCAGCACCCTCGCCAGACCCGCCGACAGCACGTCGGCCAGGTCGCGCCAGCACGACCCGTCCATCTCTTCACGCTCCACCACCGCTCCTTTGAACCCGACACAACGGTCGCGTGAAGAGCGAGGACGGTTACGGGCGAGAGAGGACGA
>PKXH01000069.1:0-44832 GCA_003133405.1 Acidimicrobiaceae bacterium
ATCGTCTTTGTGGCCAAGAATTTCTTAGTGCAGTTCGAGGGCTTTCTCGTGACGATCGGCGTCTTGATCGCGGCCTGGTGCGGCGTCTTTCTCGGTGACCTGCTGCTTCGCAAGAAGAACTACGTCGACGCGGACCTCTTTCGAACCTCGGGCCGATACGGCGACCTGCGAGTGGTACCCATTGCGATCACGATCTTGTCGAGTTTTCTCGGCTGGGGGCTCGTCACGAACACGTATGCCTCATGGCTTACCTGGCAGGGCTACCTTTTGAAGCCCTTCGGTCTCGGTGGCAAGACCGGCGCGTGGGCGTACGCCAACTTGGGCGTGCTCGTCGCGCTGGTCTTGAGTTTTCTTCTCACCGTGCTCTTGACACGGCCCGAAGTCGTGCGCGAGGAGGCACTCGCCTCGGCCAACGCCTAACCATCTGGTGTAGTCACGACCGTAGACTTGACTTGGGTCTGGTGAAGGAGTTGTCATGCGCATCGGCGTTCTAACCGCGGGGGGCGACGCGCCCGGTTTGAACGCCGCCATTCGAGCCATTGGCGAAATGGGACTGCGCGACGGACACGAGGTCATTGGGATCGCCAACGGTTGGGCCGGGCTGGTCGACGAATTCAACGGCACCGCGCTCACGCAAGCCGATCTGCGCGGCGTCATCGGCCAAGGCGGCACGCTGCTCGGCACCGCCCGCATCAATCTCGACAATCCACCCGGCGGGCGCGATCGAGTACTCGCGGCCATTGGCGAGCATCTCGACGCGCTGGTGGCGATTGGTGGCGACGGGACCCAACGAATCTCGAGCTGGCTGGCCGAACGCGGCGCACCGATAGTCGGCGTGCCCAAGACGCTGGATAACGACATTCCCGGCACCGACTACTGCATTGGCTTTGACACCGCTATAAATATTGTCGCCGAGTCCCTGGACCGCCTGCACACCACGGCCATCTCCCACCACCGGGTGATCGTCGTTGAGACCATGGGCCGCTCCACCGGTTGGGTCGCGGCGATGGGCGGTCTCGCTGGTGGCGCCGATATGATCGTGATCCCCGAGTTCCCCATCACCATGGACGAAATCGTGGAACACACCAATCGACGCCGCGGCCTCGGTCTGGCGTACTCGCTGGTGGTCGTGGCCGAAGGCGTCGGCCTCGACACACTCGGAGGCACGGAGTCGGGCGAGTTGTCGAGCGAAGGTGTGGGCGGCGTGCGCCACGCCACGCGCGGCGTGGGCTACTTCGTCGCGGCCAAGATTGAAGAGCAGGGTGGCTTCGAAGTTCGCACGACCGTCCTCGGTCACCTCCAGCGCGGCGGCAGTCCCACGGCCCACGACCGCATCTTCGCCACCCGAGTCGGCGCCGCCGCCTACGACGCCGTCATCGCGGGCAAGTTCGGCATGATACCGGTCGTGCGCGACGACAACGTCGTTTTAGTGCCGCTGGCGACCGTGGCCGAAGGCAAGCGCAAAGTACCTCGCGAAATCTACGACCTCTGCTCCATCTTTTTCTAAAGAACGTTGAACGCCGCGGCCCACCCGCGGTCTAAGTTAACCAGAGGGAGTAGACCCGCACCCCAGAGAGTCTCGACTCAGCGTCTCCTTGGTGTGAGAATCAATTGCCACATACCGAGGGGGAACTGATGGCACCACGACCGGTCAACGATTGGAACAGCGACTTTGACGTCATGGATCCGGCCTACATTGAAGATCCCTTCACAATCTGGGACACGCTTCGCCTGACGTGTCCGGTCGCCCATACCGATCGTCGCGGCGGAGCGTGGCTGCTCACCACCTACGACGACGTGACCAAAGCGGCGCACGACATTGAGCGCTTCAGTTCATTAGAAGTCGGCGTCATCGGCGCCGAGGAGGGACAACCGGACCCTCTCCTGCCGTACGGACTGCCACCGATTTCGTCGGACCCGCCGCTGCACACGTGGACGAGGCGCCTTCTCCTGCCCTGGTTTTCGCACACCCGCATTGAGGAGTACGAGATTCTGACCCGTGAAATCTGTCGACGCCAGATCGACGGCTTCATCGAAGAGGGACACGCCGACGCGGCCGCCGATTACGCCCAGCAGATTCCCGTGCGGATAATCGCCACGATTCTCGGGGTTCCGGCGACGCTGTCCGACACGTTTACCGGTTGGGTGCGCGACGTCCTGGAATTCGCCGACGAGAAGGAACGGGCCAAGAGCGGCGGTGACGCCATCGTGACCTACATGATCGAACAACTCGATCTGCGAAAGAGAGACCCACAGGACGATCTCATCAGCAAACTCGCCCACACCACCCACGACGGCGAGGCCATCGAGGACGGGGTGATACTCGGCATGGCCGGGCTCGTGCTCATTGCCGGCATCGACACGACGTGGAGCGCCATTGGCTCCTCGCTCTGGCATCTCGCACAGCACCCCGAAGACGCCGCTCGGTTAGTCGCCGAGCCAGAACTCATGGACTCAGCCGTGGAAGAGTTCCTGCGGGTCTNNGCGTTTGACCGCCCGGACGAGGTCGTGCTCGATCGCGCCCACAATCGTCACGTGGCCTTTGGCTCGGGGATCCACCGCTGCGCCGGGTCCAACCTCGCGCGCATGGAGTTAAAGGTGGCGCTGGAGGAGTGGCTACGCCGTATCCCCGAATTCAGCCTCGCCGACGGGGCGCAGGTCACCTGGGCCGGCGGCCAAGTGCGGGGACCCCGTTCACTGCCGGTGGTGTTTAGATGAGGGTTCGCGTCGACGACGACAAGTGTCAGGGTCACGCGCGCTGTCACGCCCTCGCGCCCGACATGTTCGACGTCGACGACTACGGCCATTCGAAGGTGCGGCACGACGGCCTCGTGCCGGAAGGTTACGAGCAGAAGGTCCATCTCGCGATCGCCAACTGCCCGGAGTTCGCGATCGCTGAGATTGAGGCTCACCAGTAAGGCGGTCGCCTGGAAATGGACCCTTCGACCGAGGGGATTCGCCTCTAAACTCACGAGGTGGACTCGATCATCAGATTCGTTGGCCGGTACTTCTTTATTGTCAGCGTCGTCGTGGTCGCGTACTACTGGCTGCGGGCCAAGATGAGTATCAAGATCTCGCTCGGGTGGCACCTGGTGGCCGGGGGCATACTGGCCGTCGTGTTGGCCAAGATCGCGGGACGTCTCTACTACGACCCGCGGCCCTTCGTGACCCACCACCTTGTGCCACTCATCGCCCACTCGGCCGACAACGGCTTCCCTTCCGATCACGCGCTGTTGTGCTCGTTCCTCGCCTTTACCATGATCCTCTACTCCCGACGAGCGGCGATCTTCTTGATCATCGTCGCGCTCATAGTGAGCTGGGCGCGCGTCGCGGCGCACCTTCACAACCCTCGAGACATCGTGGGGTCGTTCGTCATCGCGGCCATCGCCGTTATTGCGGTGGAGGTCGTCTCGAAGATCTTCCAAGCCATGCGCGACACCACGCGATCGCGCTGAGGTAGTTAGTCGGCGTCGCTCAGTACTTGATCGAGGTGCTCAAGTATCTGGGGCCACGATTCTTGGCGTCGACGCGCGGACTCCTCGTCGTAGGAGTTGCCGCCCGGATCACCTGATACCAATCGTGGCTCGTCCAGATAGATTGGCGCCAGGGCGGTGATGGTCCAGGTCGTCTCGACTGATTGCCCGTGACGTTGCACCGGAGGGCGATGAGCGTTGACCAAGGACCCGGGCCCATCGCGCTGGTGGGGTCGGGTGAGTACCTGCCCCAGATGGCCGAGCTCGAAGCGGGGCTGCTCGCCGGACGGGCCCCTCGTTACGTCCAAATTGCCACGGCCGCCGTGCCCGACGGACCTGCCGTCGTCGAACGTTGGCACCAGCTCGGCGTCGCCCAGGCGAAGCGACTCGGCGTAGAACCCGTGGTGGTGCCGGTCAACGACCGTGCGGACGCGAACAACCCGGAGTTCGTACGCATGATCGCCGGCGCCGGACTCATCTACCTCTCGGGCGGGGATCCCAACTACCTCGCCGACACCCTTCGCGACACCGCGCTGTGGAAGGAGATCGAAACGACGTGGCGAGGCGGGGCGGCGATCGCCGGCTGTAGCGCGGGGGCGATGGCCCTGGGGTCGTGGATCCCTTCGATTCGGCACCCCCGCAAGGGCAGCACCACCGGTTTGATGCTGCTCGAACACGTCGGCGTCCTGCCCCACTTTGACGCGTTCGCCGCCAGAGTGCCCGACCTCTTCACGCGATTCGTACTCCCCGACGAGTCGTCGATCACCGTCTTTGGCATTGACGAACAGACCGCCCTCGTCGGAGGTCCCAAGGAGTGGACCGTCCAGGGCCGGCGCAGCGTCTGGCGTCTGACGTCATCGGGGCGAGAAGAGTTCCCGACGGGCGCGAGCGTGACCACGCTCGGTTAGCGGGGACTCGACGGGCGCGAGCCCGCGCGTTCTCACTCGCCTATCGGGCCGCCACCTTGTCGAGGTGGTAACGAATTTGAATCGACGCCGCGGCCCCCTCGCCGACGGCGGACGCCAACTGCTTGGTCGAACCGCGCCGCACATCACCCGCGACGAACACCCCGGGCATGTTGGTCCGAAACTGCTCATCGCTCACGATGAAGCCGCGTTCGTCCAGTTCGAGGGCACCGTTGAGAAACGCGGTGTTGGGGTCGAGGCCGATGAAGACGAAGGCGCCCGAGGCCTCGTGATCACGACGCTCTCCGCTCACGCGATCCTCGAGCACGACGTGCTCAAGCTTGCCTGACGCGCCCGCGGCGAAGCTGACCACCTTGGTGTTGGTGACGACGGTCATCTTGGGGTGCGCGAGCACCTTGTCCTGGAGGAGCCGACTCCCGGCCAGTTTCTCAGAGGACTCGGCCACCGTGACATGATCGGCGAACTGCGTGAGGAAGAGGCCCTCCTCTAAGCCACTGTTGCCTCCCCCGATCACCAGCACCTCCTTGGCACCTCGATAGAAAGGGCCGTCGCAGGTGGCACAGAAGTGAATGCCCGCACCGATGAGATCGGCCTCACCTTCGGCGCCAGTACGTCGATAGACCGAACCGGTGGCCACGAGCACCGCCCGCGTGCAGTACGTGTCGCCCACCGCGGTCGTCACGCTGAGCCACTCGCCGTCGGCGCTGATGGCGCTGACGGCGACCGCTTCGAGGATCTCGACGCCGTAGTTCTCGGCCTGGCGGCGCATCCGATCGGCGAGATCGTGACCGGCCACGCCATCGGGAAAACCCGGGTAGTTGTCGAGTCGCTCGGTCACGCCGGCCTGACCGCCGGGCGCAGATTTCTCGATGATGAGCACACTCTGGTTCTCTCTCGCGGCGTAGATCGAGGCGGTGAGTCCCGTGGGACCGCCCCCGACAATGATCACGTCGTAGGTGGAAGCCATCGCCGAACGCTTAAGACCCAACTTCTCGGCCAACTCGTCGTTGCCCGGTTCAACGAGATGCGAGCCGTCGGGAAAGATGATGGTCGGAATGCTCCGACTCCCGCCGTTGATCTGTTCGACCAGTTCGGTCGCTTCGGGGTGTTGTTCGAGGTCGATCCAGTCGAACGCCACGCGCTGCTCGCTAAGAAAATCCTTCGCCCGACGACAGTCGGGGCACCACGTCGCACCAATGACGGTGATGGTGTCGGTCGAGATCTCCATCATGCTCCAATGTTCGTGAGGTCCTCTACGTTGAAAGCACTGCCCGGTCACCCTAGTGCCGACCTCGTCGACGACCGCGCGTCATTGCCGATACATAGTGCTTCGAAGCCGACTGGCCTAGCGTTACCGCTATGCCCGCGGCGATGACCCTGAGTCAATCACTCGCCATTCTCTTCGCGCTCCTCACCGCCGCGACCAACGCCATCGCCGTCACGACCCAACACATAGCGAGCACGAGAAAACAAGACCACGCGTCCAATTGGCGTCTCGTGGTCTTCCTCTTTCGCCAGCCGTTGTGGCTACTGGGCTGGGTGGCGTTGTTCGGTTCATTGATCTTTCAGGCGCTGGCTCTGCACTTTGGTCCAATGTCCGAAGTGCAACCACTACTCGTCGTTGAACTCATCGCCGTACTTCTGTTTCGCCGATTCTGGATACATCAGGGCGTTCGCCGCCTCGCGTGGTTCAGCGCGAGCGTCACCGTCGTTGGATTGGCGCTATTTCTCGTCGCGGGCTCACCTCGCGGGCACGCCAACGTGCCGAGTTCCTCCCACTGGATACTGCCCGTGCTCGTCTTCCTGGGCGTGACGATCGTGCTGGTGAGCGTCGCTCGACGGGGATCGCCGAGCCGTCGCGCGGGGTTCTTCGCCGCCGCGACGGGGGTGACGTGGGCGCTGGAGGCGACGTTCATCAAAGCGACCACCGACACGATCTCGTCCCACGGATTCACCGGCGCGTTGACCCGTTGGCCGCTGTACGCCTTCATCGTGGGGGGCATCGTCGGACTGTTCTGTGAGCAGGCGGCCCTGCACGTGGGACCCCTCAACGTATCCCAACCCTTCATCGTGATCGTCGACCCCGTGGTGAGCGTGGTGCTCGGGGTGTGGCTTTACAGCGAGAAGCTGTCGGGAGGATTGGCTCACCTCGGCCTCGCGGCAGTGGGTTTCGCGACGATGTGCGTAGGTGTGGTGACACTCACGCAAAGTGCCCCTTCGACGATGAGAGCCGAGACCCACCGACTGTGACCGACGATGGCCCGCCGCCCGGCGACCGGCCCACGGTCAACTCCCTCACCACTTGGTACGTGGCGCTCAGTCAAGTTGGCTTCGCCTTTTTCTTGGCGATCTGCGTCGCCATCCATCCCGGTCTCGTGCTCAAGGTCAACGAGGGAGGAATGAGCAACTACGGGGTGCACGTCAAAACGGCCGTCCCCTACACGCTGGCCCTCGGGTCCGCAGCCGGACTGACCTATGCGGCCGCTCGCCTGATGCGAAGGACCACCTCGCCGAGGCGACACTTCAAAGTCCTGCTTCGCACGTACAGCTGGCTAACTTTGCTCACCTTGTTGACGACGTACGGGTACACGTTGAACGCACCGCTGAAGTACGTCCACGTCGCGGTGGGCGTGGCGATCATCGTCTTTGAGTCGGCGGCGTCGCTGTGGATGTACCGGGCCCTAGGGAGTCTTGGCGCCGTCCTCTCCGTTCAACTCTTGGGCTTGGGGCTGGCCGCGCTGACGTTCTTTGGCGCGCTGCACGAGCTCTTTCTCTCTCAGATCCTGACCGGTGGCGCCTTTGCGATACTGCTCATTCGCACGTGCCGACTCCTCGCGTCACCACTCGAAGGATCCTGAAGAGAACGTGGTGTCCAGATCGTTCGGAGTTCTTTCAATCAGATGAAGGGGCTCTTCATATCCCCACCAGTGTCGGGCCCGAGTCCGGCTCGCTCACGAATCACGGCTTCGGCGGCGTCGGGGTCGTCGGGCGTGATGAAGGGGTTGACGGACTTGCCCAGGTCGAGGATGAAGCCGACTTTCTTCTTCGGTCGATTGACGTCGAGGTTGGCCCAGTACCGAAAGTTCCCCGTTCCCCAGATTCGCCACTGGCCCTTGAGGGCCGTCATTTCAAATCGTCGCATCCCTTTGACTGAGCTATAGGGAATGTGCTTCGTGCCATAAGGAAAGTAGTAGCCGTGAATACGAATTCCCTTGGCGGTGCACTCGATCTTGCCATCGTTGTAGTCCTCGCTCATAGGCGAATCCTACGGCGGAGGGCCACACAGGACGCAATTCTTCGCTGACAATATTGAGTAGACCCGAGTCGTCGCTCAGATCGTGCCAATGATGTGGCGGCGGTACGCCTCGATGGTCCCTTCGGGGTTGTCATGCATGAGATACAGCGCGAACTGGTCGACGCCGAGTTCGCCGAGTTCGCCCAGACGCGCTCGATGTTGCTCGACGGGGCCCAGCACGCAGAAGCGGTCGATGATCTCGTCGGGCACGAACTCGGCGTCGGGATTGCCGGCCTTGCCGTGGTGGCTGTAGTCGTACCCCTTGCGGCCCTTGATGTAGTCGGTCAAGGCGGGCGGGACCAAGTTCGACTCGGCACCGTAGCGCTCGACGATGTCGGCGACGTGATTGCCCACCATGCCGCCAAACCAGCGAACTTGGTCGCGCTGATGGGCGAGATCGTCACCCACGTAAGCCGGCGCCGCCACGCAGACGCGGTACTCCTCGGTGCTACGACGCGAGGCCCGAAGGGCTTCGTGCGCGCGTTCAATCGCCCAGCGCACGACGAAGGGATCGGCCAACTGGAGAATCAACCCGTCCGCCTTACGTCCCGCCAGTTCCAGCGCCTTCGGGCCGTAGGCCGCCATCCAGACGTCGAGTTGACCCTCGTCGACCCAGGGGATCTTTACCGGCCGATCGTTCACGAGGGTTTCGCGCCCTTCCACGAGGTCTTTAATCACGGTCATGCACGAAGAGAGCGTGGCGAGCGACGCGGGCGTTCCCCCGGTGACGCGCAGCGCCGAGTCCCCGCGACCGATGCCACAGATGGTTCTCGGCCCGAACATTTCGTTCAAGGTGGCAAAGAGCGACGCCGTCACGGTCCAGTCACGGGTGATTGGATTGGTCACCATCGGGCCGACTTTGATGTGCGAGGTGGAGCTCAGGATCTGGGAGTAGATGACGAACGGCTCTTGCCAGAGCACCACCGAGTCGAAGGTCCAAAAGTGAGTAAAGCCAGCGTCTTCGGCCCGTTTGGCCAGTTCGATGACGTCCCTCGCCGGCGCGTTCGTTTGAGCGACGAGTCCAAAGTCCATCTCTACTCCCCTCTCGATTCGTTGAGGCTACCGGCCACGATGCGTGGCGGCCCCGAGACCACGACTATCGGAGATACCCGTTGAGGCCACGTCGCAGGTACTCACCCGATCCCGGTCGTCCGAGATACTGATTGTTCTCGATGATGACCGCCCCGCGCGAGAGCACCGTCTGCACTTGTCCTCGAACTTCCAAGCCCTCATACGCCGAGTAGTCGACGTTCATGTGGTGCGTCGCCGCGGAGAACGTGTGCGTGGCGTCGGGATCGTAGAGAACGATGTCCGCGTCGGACCCCGGCGCGAGCACGCCCTTTTTCGGAAAGAGCCCGAACATCCGCGCCGGCGTCGTGGACGTGATCTCGACCCAGCGCGCCAGAGAGATCTCTCCGCGTTCGACGCCCTGGAACATTAGATCGAGGCGATGTTCGACACCCGGAATGCCGTTGGGGATCTTTGAAAAGTCGCCCAGACCGAGCTCCTTTTGCTCCTTAAAACAAAAGGGGCAGTGATCGGTCGACACGATGCTGAGATCGTCGGTTCGCAGTCCCCGCCAGAGATCGGCGTGGTCGCTCGCGGGACGAAGTGGGGGCGAACAGACGTACTTGGCGCCTTCGAAGCCTTCACGCGCGAGGTCGGCGTCGGAGAGAAAGAGGTACTGCGGGCAGGTCTCGGCGAACACGCTCTGACCCCGGTCTCTCGCGGTGACCACTTCGGCCAATGCCTCGGGGGCCGAAAGGTGCACAATATAAAGCGGCGCGCCGGCGACTCGGGCGAGTTGAATGGCGCGGTGCGTGGCCTCGCCCTCGAGAAAGGCCGGCCGGGTGGCTCCGTGAAATCGGGGATCGCTTTCGCCCCGGGCCCGTGCCTGGGCCACCAACACGTCGATGGCAATACCGTTTTCGGCGTGCATCATGATCGTCGAACCATTGGTCGAGGCCTGTTGCATGGCTTGGAGGATCTCACCGTCGGTCGAGTAGAAAACGCCCGGATAGGCCATGAACAACTTGAAACTCGTCACCCCCTCGTCGANNTCTTGCCCTTGGATTGAATGGCGAAATCGATGATCGTGGTCGTGCCGCCAAAGGCCGCCGCTCGCGTGCCGGTCTCGAAGGTGTCGGCCGACTGCGTGCCGCCAAAGGGCATCTCCATGTGGGTGTGGCCGTCGATGGCGCCAGGTATCACGAACAGCCCGCGCGCGTCGATGACTCGGTCCGCGCCTTCACGCCACGACTCGGACGCGGAAGATCCCGGAGCCGTGAGTGCGACGATGGTCTCGCCTTCGACGAGCACATCCGAGGCGAAGGGGCCGCTCGCGTTCACCACGGTGCCCCCACTGATCAGAATCTTCATACGACCCTCCTTCATCCTCTCGAGACGCGTCGCTACTTAGGGAGTGACCAACTCGCCGTAGCTGTCGGGACGTCGATCGCGGTAGAACGCCCACGTGCGGCGAACGTCACTGAGCACGCTCATGTCCAAATCGCGAACGATGACTTCATCGTCGCTGTCCGACGCGACGTCACCCACGATCTGCCCGCGCGGGTTGACAAAGTACGACGAACCATAAAAGTTGTTCTCGCCGAGCTCTTCGACGCCCACTCGGTTAATCGCCCCGACGAAGTACTCGTTGGCCACGGCCGCGGCGGGCTGTTCGAGGTTCCAGAGATACGCCGACAGCCCCCGACTAGTGGCCGAGGGATTGAAGACGATCTTGGCGCCCGCCAGGCCGAGCGCGCGCCAGCCCTCGGGAAAGTGTCGGTCGTAACAGATGTAGACCCCGATCGGGCCGACCGCGGTGTGAAAGATCGGATAACCGAGATTGCCGGGGCGAAAGTAGAACTTCTCCCAAAAGCCCTGCACCTGGGGAATATGGTGCTTGCGATACTTGCCCAAGTACGTGCCGTCGGCGTCGATCACGAACGCGGTGTTATAGAAGACACCCTCTTGCTCGACTTCGTAAATGGGCACAACGAGCACCATGTTGGTCTCGCGGGCCAGCGCTTGCATCACCTCGGTGGTGGGTCCAGGAATCGACTCGGTATACGAGAAGTACTCAGGGTCTTGCACTTGACAGAAGTACGGGCCGTAGAAGAGCTCTTGAAAGCAGAGAATCTGGGCGCCCTGGCTCGCGGCCGCACGGGCCAGGGCCACATTGACGTCGATCATCGACGTCTTGTCCCCAGTCCATTTGGTCTGAACCAGTGCCGCGCGCACGATCTCGTTGGCGGATGCACTTTCATTGTTCATTGGTCTCACCTTGGGCTTGTGTTCAGGGTTATCGGATGTTCTACCGCATGTTGTCGCACTCACTCGTGTGACGATCGATGACGGATCTCCTCGCTCCAATCGACCGACGCGAAATCGCACGACCCCCGAGGTCCGTCTATTTCTCGAGCAGATTGTGATACTAGACCCGAACAGGTTTTACGTCCGCTGGCGCCGCCACGCGGGTGTGCGAAAGGTCCGACGCCACCGACGAAGGAGCGGACATTGGGGCGCTGTAAGCCACTTCAGGTAATGTCACGCCATGACGCTGAAACAGTCCGTGGCCGACCTCGGACTAAAGACAATGAGTCGCGTCCACCGCACGATCGTGCACGCCAGCGGAGGACGCGTGGGCCAGTCGGCCTTTGGCATGCCCACCGTTGAGTTGCTCACCGTCGGACGCAAGTCGGGGCATGCGCGTTCGACCATGCTGACGGTGCCCGTCGTCAATGGCGAGCGGATAGTGCTGGTGGCCTCGAAGGGGGGCGACGACCGTCACCCCGACTGGTATCAGAACCTCGTAGCCCAGCCCGACGTGGAGATCACCATGGCGGGTCAGCGCCGACTCATGCGGGCTCGCCCAGCGACGCCCGAGGAGAAGGTTGAACTGTGGCCCCAAGTGGAAAAGTCGTACAAGGGTTACGCCCATTACCGTCGTCGAACAGAACGCGACATTCCACTGGTGATCTGTGAACCGCGTTAAGGCTCCAAACGCGCGCTGACACCTCGGAGCTTGAAGAATTAGAGGAGGAGGTCGCATGACGAATTCGTTGAATCGCGATGACGACTCGGAGGTCATCGGCGCGTTGATGCGCGGCTTCTTGCGTTCGGCGGTCAACGAAATTGAAGCTGCCGATACGGTCGTTCGGACCCACCGCCAAGAGGGACTCGCGGACGATCCCGAGGCGATTCGCAAGTTGCGCCTGTCGTTTCGTCGAGTCCAGTACCAGTTAGAGACGATGGCCAAGATCGAGAAGACTCTTGTGACCAAGACGCTGATTCGTCGATTACAAGAAGTCGGCAAGCCGTTCGGCAATCTACGCGACGCCGAAGTTCTCGAGCTTCGAGTGATAAAGGGGCTCGGGAAACGAGGCACCACGTCGGAAGGAGTCCAATTAAGGAGAATCGCGGCCGACGCACGGCGCCACGAACAACTGGCCACCGAGGTACTGATCGATTCGCAAACGTATCGCGAGACGCTGCAAGCACTCAACGAGTACCGACGCGCGTTGCCGGCTCAACACGTGACACCCGTCGTTCTACGGCCCGTTGCACAACGAGTACTTCGAGCTTCATGGCGCGAAATCCAGCGCGAAGTGAAGCGGGCGAAGCACAACGGCAATGACGCCCAACTGCACCTCTTGCGCATTACGGCAAAGCGGGCGCTCTATGCAACGCAGAACTTCTCGAAAGTCCTGGGTCCGCCCGCCGAAGAGCTCGCGCGCCGTGTGGATCTCTTGCAGAAATTCCTTGGCAAGCAACACGACCAGGTCAACGCCTCACAGTGGACGAAAAAGGTGGGCAAGGATCATCCACCGCTGAAGAAATTGGCTCACGCACTCGCCGCCGAAGAGCGCAAGCGAGCCAACGCCAATGCGAAACGCTGGATTTCCCGCTGGGAATCGGTCTGTGAACTGCAGCCCCGTCAACTCTGGAGAGAGGAATCGCGCGAGACCTCACTTGACTTGAAGTCGTCACCATGAACCAAGATCGAACGCCCGGTGAAGGAAAGTACGCCCAGATTGAACGAGAGCAGCGTTGGCTCTTGCCGTCAGTACCCGAAGAGGCAGTCTTTCGCGCCGAGATCACCGACCGCTACTTCGAAGGCACCACACTTCGATTGCGTAAGGTCACATCAGGAACAAAGACGACGCTAAAGCTCACGCAAAAGGTCCGAATCGATGAGGATCAACCTGAAGTCATCAAGATCACCAATTTGTACCTCACGTCTCCTGAATTCGCGTTGCTTTCCCGACTGCCCACGCTGACGATTCTCAAGCACCGATTCAGCTACGAAGAGAGGCAGTCAATGTTTGCCGTGGATTCCTTCGATGGGCGACATCGAGGACTGGTATTGGCCGAAATCGAGATCGGTAGGTACGACCAGAGAGGGCTCGGACCATCATCCGCCCTTGCGGAAGTCACCGACGACAATAGGTATTCGGGCGGTTTTCTCGCCGCCGCGTCCGATGACCAACTCGCGAAGATTTTTTCCCAACTCACTAATTAGATCGCGTCGTTTTCATTCTGCCGGGATGGAGTCCCACAACACTACTGATGCTATAAATCGAGCCGTCGGCAACCGACTCAAGGTTCCGATAACTCCGTGATGGCAGCATTAGGGTTGCGCAGTGAGCGCAAAGATCGACGATCCATTGGCGAGCCAATCAATGCGTCGAAGCCGACGGAGTTGGCTAGTGCTTTTGTTACTAATAGTTGCCGCCATCGTGGCGCTTGCTGTCTACCTTCGTCCAGCCCACACCTATGACATCAACGCAAATGAGAAGGTCTGGCTCACGGACGTAAATATTGCGCTCAAAGAATCGGGACCAGGTGGGAGCATTACCCCGAAGGGGGCCCTCCGCAATATCGCGGGAATTGGAAAGATTCAAGAGGTGTTCGTCAGCAAAGCGACGTTACGCAAGGCCGTGTCAGTGCTATTTCTCACTGGGGTGAATCAGAACTATGCCGGACTCGCCTACGTGAAGCTCTACCCACCCCCTCCCGACGCGTGCGGCTTTCACCTGAGCGGGCCGTGGTGGCAGATTGCTTCGGTTAATGGGGGGAATTGCCCGCGAGGCTTCAGCTTCACTGGCGCGCCGTAGATTCTCAACTCCCGGAATGTTGCGAGGGGGGCTCCACTTGAGCGCAACACACGAATGCTTACCCTGCCTTAGTGCCCCCGGCAGGATTCGAACCTGCGCACACGGTTTAGGAAACCATTGCTCTATCCCCTGAGCTACGGGAGCATTAGTGACTTTTCAACAGCTTTTCAAAGGTAGTGCTCGTCCCAGCACAACCTCAGCACAACATTTAGGGGAAACCTGCCCCAACCCTCCTGGTCTTTCCCACCATTCAAACACGCGATTTGGGCCGGAGCCGTCAAGAGACTTTGGCCAGCGAGGGGTTCCTCGCATGACGTACCGCGCCAAAGCCGCGAAAGCTGTAAAGAAGTGGGCTCTAGACCGATAAAGGTCACAGTCTCTTAACCAGTTCAGTTCCCGGACCGCAAACTCCCTCATGCCGTTCGCTGAAGACTTAACGGGCGGGCGTACTGAAGCAGTTTTGGCACCATGCGGTGACACACATCTTTACGCCCTACCAACTAGCCACCCGAATTGCTTGACCAGTCACCTGGCGGGCTTCGTCAGTACTGAGGAACAAGATCGTGTTCGCCACATCTTCTGGAAGGGCCGCAGTGCCAAAGGGGTTCATCTCCATGCGCAACTTTCGATACTTCTCAGCCATTAGAGCAAGCCTCGGGTTGTCGACGAACCCGGGCACAACACAGTTCACGTTCACTTTGTAGCGCGCAAGTTCCCGAGCCAGACTCCTGGTGAAACCAACGATCCCGGCTTTCGCCGTCGAATAGTTGATTTGACCTATGTTGCCCAGGTAGGAGCGCGAAGAGATCAAGACGATCTTGCCATATTCCTGTTTCCGCATCTGTGGAACTACCGCGCGACAAGCAAGAAATGTTGTTCTCAGATTCAGATCAATGACCGAATCCCACTCCTCGTCTGTCATCTTGTGGATGAGCGCATCCTTCGAACCTCCAACCGTCGAGATGAGAGCGTCGATCTGACCGAAGTCCGCGACGACCTTTGACATCAGGTCCTTCACTTGCGCATCGTTACGCGCGTCCGCCTCGACGAAGGTGACTTTGCTTCGATCCGGAATGTTGAGATTTCCAAGAAAATCGTTCCACTTTCCGCTGTCTAGATCCGACACCACCACGGTGGCGCCCTCGCGGCAGAACGACTCGGTGATCGCACCTCCGATCACTCCGGCTCCGCCGGTGACTATCGCAACTTTGTCCTTCATTCTCCCGGGCGTTGGACTCATGTCCCAATCCTTTCAGTACGTTTCTTGTTCTTAGAATCTGTAGCGGCGCAACGGCGCTCACTGGTTCGTTCCCTTTGATACGTGCCCTTCGATGTTTAGACGGTGAGAATGTGGACGGTGGCCGCACCGGTTCCAATACCGGGTGTTGAACCGCCCTGGACGTGAGCTAACGCCGTCTTTGCTCCGCCAACCTGTCGCGCGCCTGAGCGCGCCTGGAGCTGACGCGAGAGTTCGACCACCTGTGCAACACCGGTGGCGCCCAGCGGATGGCCGAGTGATAGACGTCCCCCACTCGGATTCACCGGAAGTCGCCCCCCCAGACTTGTAACGCCTTCTTCCACAAGCCGTCCTCCCTCGCCGCGCGGGCAGAATCCGAGGTTTTCGTACGCGAGGATTTCTCCAATGGTGAAGGCGTCGTGCACCTCAGCCACGTTCACGTCGGAGGGCTGCATCCCGGCCATCTCGTACGCGGCCAACCCGGCTCGCTCAGCCAGGTCATCATCCGACGCCGACTGCCCTTTCGCTGGATTCCGATATATTCCCGACTTCAACACCGATGCCGCGATGCGCACGGGCTTTTGACCCACACGTCGAGCAACCTCGGCGCTCGCGATGATCAGCGCCGCGGCACCGTCGGTCGTTGGACAGCATTGCAACAAGGTCAAAGGTTCAGCCACTGGGCGCGACAGGAGTACTTGCTCGAGGGTTACTTCCTCTTGGTAGTGGGCGTTGGGATTGAGCGCTCCCGCTCGGTGATTCTTTACCGAAACCATCGCGAGCTGCTCCTTGGTAAGGCCGTAGCGCTGCATATGCTTGCTCGCCCGAAGCGCATACTTTGCGGGCAGCGTCTTTCCTAGGAACGACTCGTACTCACCAGGATTGGGCGGAATGAGACCTTTCTCCATCTTTTCCATTCCCACTACGAGTACCACGTCGTGCAGTCCCGACGCCACGGCCATCCAACCAACGTGCAGCGAAGTTCCGCCTCCCGCGCAGGCATTTTCAACGTTCACAATGGGCATGCCGGTGAGACTCAATTCTCGGAGGACGCGTTGACCAGCGACTCGTCCCCCGTTGGAGGTGCTGAAGACGGCCATCCCGATCTGCTTACGATCCACGCCCGAATCCGAAAGCGCCTCCGATACCGCCTTGCCCGCGAAATCCTCCAGCATTAATTGCGGGAATCGACCGAACGGAATCATGCCGCTTCCGATAACAAAGACCTCACGCATCGTTGGAATCTCTCCTCGTCAAGGGCGTGTACACGCCTACGCCTTCGTCGGTGTGAACTGGTAGGAGTACATCTCTTCGCCGTCGTCATCGACCTTGGTCACTCCGACGCAAAGACTGAGCGACAGCCCTTCGTGCAGCTCATCTCGCGACGCGGCCACGATCGGAGCCAGGACCGATAGTTGACCATCGAACTCGCCGTAACCAACCACCCAAGGTCTTTCGTAGCCCGGGGGTAACTGATGGACGATCGTATAGTTGCGTAACGTTGCAGGACCCTTAATGCGCACCACTTCGGTCGACTCACTACCGCAATTCACGCAGATCTGGTGCTCGGGAAAGGCCACTTCACCACACGCCGCGCAGCGAGTTCCTAGTAGCGCGACTTCATTGTGGTCGTCCACCTCCCAGCGGCCGATTCGCGGGCGAATCTTTGTCGAGGCCTCCACCTTCTCAGTCTTAGTGGTCACGATCCTTCACCCTCGCTCGATTTCCAACAGGGAACCGGAACAGGTATCGAAAGGGGAAATCGGACGGTCGAGCGTCCGACGCGTAGTCTTGTTCCACGATGCTCTCCTTCCTACAGGTGCCACCGCCGTGCGGGGCAAACTCCTGGGCTAACCAGTTCAGGACCTGCATAGAATCATAGCAACATTTCTTGCATAATATTGCCCTCAGTGAAATACTTGAAGGCAGCAAGGGGCCATCACCCGCGGTTTCGAATGAGTGACGCAGCAATATGAGACGAAGGGGAAGGTCATGAAGGACCTGTCACCACAGCAACAGATCGTGACCGCGTGTCGGGTTCTTGAGATCGCCGGACAAGCCGACATGGTCTGGGGGCACGTGTCGGTCCGTGATCAGCGGGGCCGCGGACTCTGGCTCAAGGGGAGCAATCTCGGCTTTGACGAGGTTCAAGAACGTGATGTCATTCTCCTCTCGTGGGAGGGCGAGGTGATCGAAGGCACTGCCGGTCGCCACGTCGAATACCCAATCCATCTGGAGATTATGAGGATGCGCCCGGACGTGAACGCGGTGGTGCATACTCACCCCCTGTACTCGGTGGCCTTCGCGGCGACCGGAAGACCACTCCTGGCTCTCTCTCATGAAGCGTGCCATTTCGTTCCACCAGATATTGCACGATTTCTTGAGACGGGCGACCTCATCCGAACGCCTGAACTAGGTCAAAGTCTCGCCCACTGCCTCGGCGAGCGAAACGCCGTTCTCATTCCCCACCACGGCATCGTCACCGTTGGCTCCGACCTCGGCAGGGCCGTAGCCGCCGCCACGCACCTTGAGCGAGCGTGCCAGATAGCCTTGCTCGCCGGCGAAGGAGCTCAACCGAGTTCTGACGAAGAGGCGCTACGGAAGCGGGAACGTTCCGATCGCCATCTGACAATGGCGTGGGAGTACCTCGCCAGGACGGTACCGAAAACTCTTAGCTGAGACCGAGTTGGCGGAACCAATCGCTTGTCGCTCCGAGGACCACCGGACTCGTCGACGCGAGGTCCATAACCTCGTGGGCTCCGGCCAGAAACATCGCACTACGCAGCTGGAGTTGAAACCCATTGAGCCAATCAAGTACCGCGTCCTCACCCTGCACTGCGCACATCATCAGTGGACGACCCACCCCTACGGCGACCGCACCCAGAGCGATCGCCTTGGCAGCGTCGACGCCAGTTCGCACTCCTCCAACCGCCAACGTTGGCAACACGTCGGAGCATGCTCGAACGCTGACCGCCGTCGGAATACCCCATGTTGCCAACGCGGCGCCGAGTTCACTCCGTTGGTGATCTCCGCGAGTTCTGCTTCGCTCTGCCTCGATCGCCGCGAAGGATGTACCGCCGCGCCCGCCGACGTCGAGCACTGACACTCCGATATCTCTCAACGTCCGAGCAACCTCGACTGATAGTCCGCCTCCCGTCTCCTTGGCGAGGACCGGTACGGGCGACGCCTTGACGAACGCCGCCAACGCGTTCAACGCACCTCGGGCCCGCGTCTGGCCTTCTGGCTGAACCACTTCTTCGAGATAGTTCAAGTGAACCGCAAGCGCGTCAGCCCCGATCATCTCAATCAGCGCCCCCACCTGGCGATCTATGAGCCCCTCGTCGAAATAACTAATCAACTGACTGATGCCAATATTCCCCACCACAAACGCGGTTGGCGCTTCTTCACGGACGATGGCGTAGGACTTCGTCAGTTCGGGATGCTCCAACGCAGCTCTTTGGCTACCAACACCAATGGCGACACCGACCTTCTCGGCCGAACTAGCCAGAAGGCGATTGACTTCAACCGCACCAGCATGGCCACCTGTCATGCCAGCAATAACGAGTGGAAACGCCAGTTGGCGACCCAACAGCACGGTACTGATATCAATCATGTCGGCGTCGATACTCGGCAACGCTTGATGGATTAGGTGAATGTCTGACCACCCGGCAGCGCCACTCACCTCGTCCGACATTCGCTGCGCCAGATCGAGCTGCTCGGCTTTTCGAAGCCAAATTGGATCACTCAACAGATATGGCCTTTCATGAATCCGGCGTCATGGCAAAGACGGTGAACCACCCTACCTTTGACTTGCACGCCTAAGGCTCGGTGACTTCCGCCAATTCGGTACGCCAACCGGTATCACGCCTTGGGCATCAACTCACTCACCCTCGTCGACCAGAAGGAACGAATGCCACTCATTCATCATTCGGAAGAGCCGATCGTAACGAGACGTCGATTCGGGCATTTGCTCCGCCAACGCATTGAGAAGGGCATTCGCCACCGCCATCGGGGCGATGAGCGAGTTCTGTAGGCCGATTCCTGAAACATTGGTCGCCAACACTACGTCAACTTGCTGGGCGACCGGCGCTACCAGGGTATCGGTAATTGCGATAATCGACGCCCCTCGATCCTTAGCGGCAGTAACTGTATGCAAGGTCCGAGCGGCGTAGGGCGGAAAACTAAAGGCGAGCAACGCGTCATCCTTTGTTATATCCAGCAACATCGGCGCAGTGTTCGCGTCGCCACCCAGGACACTGACGCGACCACTCATTCGGCTCAACTGTACCGAGACATACTTAGCGAGGGCCTCTGACGCAAAGCCACCGGCCACGTAGATCCAACGCGCCTGGAGCAGGATCGCGACGGCGTGTTCTAGGTCGCCGATGGAAAGGCGCGCAATGGTCGCTCGCAGGTTCTCACTGTCGTGAACGAGAGACTTCGCGATTGTTCCCTCGCCGAGGTGCGTAGCTTCCGTACTCTGTTTCCCGTCCCCGTTGGGGCTGGGACGCATTTGGGTGCGGACGATATCTCGAATTCTCTGTTGTAGTTCAGGGTATCCACTGAGACCAACCCGGTACGCGAATCGCACAACCGTCGAAGGGCTCACTCCAAGACGCGACGCAAGCTTCTCGACGGTAGCAAAGGCGACGAATTCTGGATCTTCAACGATGAGTTCGGCAATGCGCTTTTGGGAAAGCGTCAAGTCCTTGTAACTGCGACGCAGGTCGGTCAGAACGTTCTCGTGAGGCATCATGGCTGATTCCTCACCTTTCATGGGAGCACCCGAGTTCGATTGACGACGAATCGCCTAGCCCTGGAGGGCATTCGAAACGTGCGACGGCCGACGACCCGATCATCGAACTCACCGGGTTGATGAGTGACAACAAACACCTTCAACCCCTCTTTCGTTGACCTCGAAAGGACTGCCCGAACCCCAAGAAACCCCATAAACATCTTATGGCAAATTTTCTTGCCAATTACTCACAATATGAAAGAAAATATCGCGACTGACGGGTCATCCCATCGAACGCCTCATGCCCACTCTATGTGCGACCAGGAAATCCTCAGTGACGATTGAATGGTGCGACGCACGAACCAAAAACGCACTCGGGGCCCTACACCGATTCTTCTCTGGTCAGAGGTGTCACCCGTTGCAGATATTCCCAACTTAGACGTGGCCGGCTCAACTGCCCCGACCGCTTCTTCATCACTTCGGCGTCGGGAATCGCGTAAAAATCCATGCCGGCGAGCAACTGGAGTCGACACGCCTTTTCGAGATAGACGGCCAGCGCTGCCGCTTCGCCGAGAGTCTCGGCCACCGTAATTAGGCCGTGACCAGGCATGAGAATCGAATTACGCTGACCGAGGGACGACACCAACTCTCGTCCCTCATCCGTCCAAGTACCGGGATCATCCAAAAATCGACTTCGTGCAATGTCCGGTGGCACAAGGTGGCAGCCTTCGTGCGAAATGGCGTGTAGCGCACGATTGGTCGCTGCGAACGCCGTCGCGTGCAATGAGTGGACGTGTATCACCGCTTGGACATCTCGACGAGATGCCATCACCTCGATAGCCAAAGCCTGTTCACTGTCGGGCTCGAAGTCACCCTGGACAAGTTCCCCTTTGGAGGAGACGAGAACGATATCGTCGATATTGACCTCGTCGAAGCCCACGTTGTCTCTCGTCACCCAGATGCCGCCGCCGGACGCGTGACGGGCAGCGACAAAACCCCACACGGTAGTAGTGAGGTTCGCCGCGTGCAGCACCCGACACGTTCGGACGATCTCAGACAATGTGACGAGTTCGACATCCCTCTCTCCAGCGGCGCTGAAGGAAGCAAGCTCAGTGGGCGGCACCTGGAGGAGCCTCGGCCCCCGAAATCAGATAACCCCAGCGCTTTCGAGTCTCGGCTTTGGTCTTTGCGTCGGGACCTATCGGAATCGCGAATTGATCCTTCCATTCAAAGGGTCGTGTCGCATCGATAAGTAAGCGCGAGTTGTACCGCTTGTCCGAGGGCGGCATTGCGGGATCGAGGGCCGAGGACGTTAGCCGTTTGATGATGTCAATGGAACGCTCCGGGTCCATCCTCGTGAAGATTGCCCAGAGCACGTCATTGATGTCCGTTACGTCGATGTCGTCGTCCACGACAACTACGATGCGACCCAAGTAGCCAGCTGACGCCACCGACGCCGCCGCGTGGAGCGTCTGGCGCGAGTGTCCCGCGTATTTCTGCTCAATGGCGATGGCGTTGAACAGTCTGGTTCCACCTTCGGCAAAACACTGAACGTCACTGATGCCAGGAATTCCTGTACCGCGTAATTCGCGCAACATGATTGCTGAGCGAAGATACTCACGGTAGAGGTACGGGTCGTACGCGGGTGGCTTGTTGGGGGGTACGCCGAGCATGATCGGATTGTCTCGCCAGTACATCCCTTCGACCGTCATCACCGGCTCAGCGGGTTGAAGGGCGCCGTAGTAGCCGGTCCACTCTCCGAAGGGGCCCTCGGGGGCCAACTTGTCAGGAAAGATGTAGCCCTCGAGCACGATCTCTGAGGACGCTGGTACGGGGAGGCCGGTAATCGGCAAGTTAACAACCTCATAGGGTTCACCGCGAATCGCGCCCGCCCATTGATACTCGGAGACGCCGAAGGGCACCTCAATCGTTGAAGCGGCGAAAATCAGCGGCTCCATACCGCAGACAATGGCTATTGGGCAGGGCTCGCCTCGACTGAAGTACTCGTCACGAATCAAGCGTCCATGTTTACCGGGTGAGATATAGATGCCCACGTTCTGTTCGTCGTGAATCATGACGCGATAGGTACCCATATTGACCCAGCCACTACTCGGCGAGCGCTGCACGATTCCACAACCAGTGCCGATGTAGCGACCGCCGTCGAGCGGATGCCACTGAGGTGTCGGAAATTCGAAGACGTTCACTTCGTCCCCTCGGCGTACGTTTTCGAAGATCGGAGCGTCGTCGAGGACCTTGACGTCTTGTGAGCGATTGCTTTCGGTGAGGCGAAGAAACTCGTCCATGAGAGGGCGCCGCTCGATGTCGACCGGCAACCCGAGCGTCAGGGCTAGTCGCGGCCGAGTGGCATTGGTGTTGACGAGCAGACGATGACCCGCGGGATAACCGGGAATGTTGTCGAACAAGACCGCCGGCGCACCGAGGGTGTGCACCAGCAACTCACTGGCGTGACCGATGTCCTCTTGCCACGTCGCTCCGTCCACCACTCGCAACTCGCCCATGTCTTGCACACGGGAAATCCACGAGCGCAGGTCATCGTATTCCATCCCCATCACTCCCCTTTCAATCTGATCGTCACAATTACCATTACCCGTTCATTCCCCTTCACCGGAAATTCGATCGTCGCCCAGTGTGTTCAGTTCTCACTCCCCCTGGACACTCACTCAGCGCGAGTCATTGGCCCACGGGGTGAGTCGAGGCAGGAGGCGATTGGAAATCCCAACGATAGTCACCGATATCGCGATGATGAACAGGATCGGCACGTACATATCCGCCATGAGGAATTGGGTCGAGAAGTTAGTAATCTGCCCCCCCAGGCCGGTTTCACTAGAGAGCACTTCCGACACGATCACGCCGATCCATGAGACCGAAAATGCCATGCGAGCGCCGGCAATGACAAAAGGTATGGTGCTGGGCAGCACGATTGTGCGCAAGATCTTTCGCTCTGAAGCGCAGAAACTCCGACCGGTGGCAATCAATTCGGGATCCACACTGTGGACACCTTGCATGGTATTGATGATCATGACGAACACGGCCGATACAACCACGAACGCGACGCCGAAGTTGAACCCGAAGCCCAGCCAAATCACCATGATCGGTACGAACACCACGATCGGCAAGCCGTAGAAGAAGGACACGTAAGGGTTCAATGTGAGTTCAACGAGGCGGTAGCGACCCATTGCCAGTCCAATCGGAAACCCAACGGCGAGCGACAAGCCGAACCCGGTACCGAAGAGCGCCAGACTCGTAAGCAGGGGATGAATAATCGCGTGCGTCTGAAACGTCAGGTTGTACACGGCGCTTAAAACTGCGTGGGGCGACGGCAACACCGCTCGACTCACCCGGCTGGACCCGAACTGCCACGCTCCAATGATGGCAATGACGATGGCGATCCTTACGAACCACGCCATGACGCGGCCGGTAAAGACCTGAGCGACCGCTGCGATAACGCGATATCCGTGCCCGAACGCTGATCGCACTGGACGAAGAGCGGGCCTCAATGCAACAACGAGCGTGCGCGGCCACCTGACCGGTCGACTCGCGCCAAGGAGCCGAGCATCGCCAGGTCGGGCTGCTCGCGTCACCGATGATCTCAAATACGAGTTGGCGCTTCGATGTGATCGTTGCCAGGGCTTCGTGGCCCATAGTTGAAATTGCCTGAGCAGGATCGAAAACCCAATGCTGAAAGCACCCAGCAACAAGACGACGACGAAGAAGGCGCCCAGCTGCAAGTTCTGGGCATAGCGCTGAAGCAACGAGCCGACGCCCACCATTGAAGCCTCCATCTCGATCACGACCGCACCAATCAGCGCGTGACCGAATCCAACGCGGATTCCCGCAAAGATGTAGTCAAGGCTCCCGGGAAAGATGATGGTCGTCAACCGCTTCCAGCCCGACGCCACGAAGGATCGTCCGACGTCGTGCAACGTGACATCGACACGCGATGCACCAATGAAGGTGTTGGTGATGATGCCGAAGATGCCGAACAGAACGCAGGCCGCCACTCGCAAGGGAGTATTAATGCCGAACGCCAGAATCATCAACGGAAAGAGGGCCAGCATCGGCAGCGAGTAGAACATGGTCACGTACGGTTCCAGCGCGATTCTGATGATCTTGATCCTGGCCATGGCCAGACCAATGGGTATTCCCACGACGACGCAAATCGCGAAAGCCACGCTGAAGACTTCAAGAGACTGCAACGCCGCCGGCAGCACTTCAGGGAAAAGGAACTGTTTGACGGCCCGAGCGACTGCCCACGGAGACGACATGGAGTAGGGATAGCGAGAGCCGATCAACTGCCACAAGAGCAAGACGACCACCACTGACAGGGTTCTCACGGACATGTCGTGGGTCAGCACTCGCTTGAGTACGCTCTTCCGAACGGGAGGGGCATTCGTTAGAGGAGTCATCGCTCGGTCAGCAACTTGTACGGTTGTCATTTCGGTTGCTCCCTTGACATCCCATGATCGGTGGCTTTCACAGACTCGCTCCTGCGCGACGCCTCACTGCTTTTCCTTAGCCATATCTCACACCTCATCGTTCAACTACAACTTTAAGAAAGGTGACGAACCGGGCCAAAAGAAACGCAATGAAAACGACAACGCGGATGGTCCAGACTCGCCGCCTCTTCGAATCACCTTGTACGCCCGCCCCTCCGGCTGATATCGACCACGACTTGCATAGTTCGCGACAATTCGTGGGTCGATATCAGCCGGGTTAGCCTTTGAAACACTGTCCTTTGACAACAGTCTCACTACGCCATTTCCTATGCACTCACTCTTTCGAGGCACTCATTTGAAGCCAAAAGGACGCTTCTTTAATTCGGCACCCCTCAACTTACGTTGTACTTGATCTTGACCACCTGACCATGGGCGAACTTAAAGGTCAGCGAGTGGATACCCTTGGCCGTTCCTGCTCGCGTCGTGACCAGCAGGTTCAAGACTTTGCTCGCGGTCTTGACAACGCGAACTGTCGTCCCAGGCGCGTCGCTCGTGACCTTAGGCGTTCCGTAAAAATCCGCTCCGAGGGCGCGCATCGCTACTCTCTTGCCGGGCACCGCCGCACCAGTGATTCGTGAGCCCACAATATGGGGTGAATTTAGACCGTTCGCCAACAAGAAGTTCTGCACAAATGTTGGATTGACCCACTTGCTATACGCCGGCGTATTAGCTTGCGTCAGACTGCCACCGGCCGCCCAAGTAAAGGCCTCGGTCGGATTGATAGCACTCGCGGTCACTGCGCCGTCTACGGCGTAGAACTTGCTCGTCTGTAGTTGCGTCCACGCCGCTTGCTCTTGAGAAGCGGTCAATGATCCCTGGAGATTGTAATGGTTGGCCTCACTTATGAAAGCCGTCTCATTGGTTTGCGCCCATCGATTCGCCAGCAGGTACGCATTGACGACCTTTTGAACGAGTTTCGGGTTGTTTTGAGCGAAGCTGCCGCTCGCGGTCAATCCTTGCTGCAGATAGTTCCCGAGTACCGAACCCGCATTGAAGAGGATCTTGACCTTCCCGGTCGCCACCGCCGGAACCGCCGAAGCCGCGAGAGCCGGGGCAAGATCGACCTGGCCCGACAAGATCGCAGTAATTCGCGCGCTGGTTCCCCCAACGGTGACGTCATGGATAGTCGTGGGATCAATACCAAGCTTCTTTAACGCCGCATTGGCGATGATGGTACCGGCCGTCCCCGGACCCGCCGAACCCATCGTCGCTCCGGAAAGATTGGTGAGTGTGTAGTTCGGCAGCGCCAAGACAACGTAGTCCGTCGTCTGCGCAATCGTCGCAATGTACTCGACGTTGGCGCCCGCATTGGCGACCGCAACCGCTGATTCCATCGGGTCGCCGAGGTAGATGTCTGAACTCCCTGCGACGACGGATTGGAGCGCCGACGCGGGGTCAGCGAGGTTGGACAGTTCGACGTTGATCCCCTCGTTGCCAAGCAGAGTGTCGGCGTAGTAGATCACGGCATCGGTGAAGTCAGTGCCGCCGCCGAGTGTGATCCGCACCGTATTGGTGGACGCTGTCGCTGCCGGGAGGCCCATGCCGTACGTGACCAAACCCGCCACGAGGGCGAAACCAGTTAGTAACCGGGCTCGGACGCCAAATGAAGTAACGCGGCGCTTCCGCCCCACCGTTTCCCTCCCCGTGTCCATGCTGGCGACGGATACTCCCTCGCTCCTATGAAGGTCTTTCATGAAACTCCCCCTAAACATTTATTGATCAGCGACGCTGAGACTGAGTTTGAGTTTGACATGTAAAATTGCAAAAGTCAAGTCAGTATTGAATTTTTATTTCATTCCGGAATGACCGTCGCGGAAGGCCCGTTCCATCGGGTAAAGAGCGAGTGTTCGGTCAATCCGATGATGTCGAGAATCTTGCCCACGGTGTGATCAATGAGGTCGTCAATAGTCGTCGGCAAGGTGTAGAAACCCGGCACCGGCGGGAGAATCACCGCTCCGGCCATAGTGACGTCCGTCATCAGTCGAAGGTGTCCTAGATGAAGGGGGGTCTCTCGAACCACGAGTACGAGGCTCCTCCTCTCCTTCAAGTGGACGTCGGCGGCGCGAACCAGGAGATTATCGTTGGCCGAATTAGCAATTGCGGAAAGCGTCCGAATGCTGCACGGAGCTACAACCATCGACGACGTTAGGAACGTCCCACTGGCGATGGCGGCGGCGAGATTACGCTCATCGTGAACCACGTTGGCGAGAGCCGCAATGTCGCCGGGCTTTCGATTGGTCTCATAGGAAATGGTCGCTTCAGCCCCCTTGGACATCACGAGGTGCGTCTCGACTCCCTCCATCGCGGCCAAGACCTCGATCAGACGAATACCGTAGATGGCGCCCGACGCGCCGGAAAGACCCACGACGACTCGACGTGGACTCGAAGACTCTGACATCAATTGCACTCACTTTCTCGCCATCGCAGTGTTGTCGACCGCGTCTTAAGCCCCCAACGTCCTCTCAATAGGGCTTCGGGGAACGCCACTTCCAGGTCACGGCTTCGATCGAACTCTCCTCGCGGCGATGCCATCTTCTCATGTGACCCTGACCAGGGCAACCGAGCCCCACCAGCACCGCGCACGATGAGGCCCGACCCGTGATGGCGGGATCGAGCGGTCATCGACCTTCTCGGCTGCGGCCCCATCGGCCCGTGCGGGCCAGCCCGACGATGAACTCTCTGGCGCGCCACCCGAAGGGCACGCCCCGCGATTCTCTGGCCCGTTGACGCGATGTCGCATCACCGATCGCGCAACTCTGCGAGCAATGACGCCACACTCACCTCGCCGCTCAGGTCGAGCAGCCGATTCACGTCAAAGGATCGTCCCTCGAGCACGGAGCCGCCGACGCAGCGACGCGCCTTCTCGAGCAAGAGCTCGAAGGTCATCGGATTGCCAGGATCACCAGGTGGAATATCGCACTCGAACACGTGCTCGTCCGACGCGGTCGCCACCGTGACCCTCACCGCACTCTCGGGCAACCCATCGTGGCGAAGCACGCTCACCTTCTGACGCGCGAATCCGTCGATGACGGGGTCGTGGCGACGCACGTCGGAAAATAGGTCAGTCCAACATCCCCGCGTCACGAGGACACCCGCCGCGACGTACCGGGCCGACTGCATCGAACGAAGTTCGCTCTCCCACCCGGCCTCTCCCCCGAGGCGNNTCGGGGGGCAGCTCGATACTCACCGACGAGATGCTCGCAAGGTCAATGGCCGCCGCGCGAGGAGAGAGGAGCACACTGATCAGGGACTGCAGGGTGCTCGCCGCCGGGTACGCCCGCATCGCGATATCGAGCAGCGACCAGTCAGTCCCCAGCCCCTCGGTCAGCTTCGAGGGCTCAGGATGATCGGAGAACGCACGCAGCAGACCTCCGTCATCAGCCGTCAGCACCCGAGGCGAACCCACGAGACCCTCACCTGCGTGCATCGCGGCGATCACCGCCGACTGCGCACCACGCAACTGATGGAACTTAACGGCCATGGTGCCCATGGCAGCGAAGGTGCCGCCCGCCTGAGAGCCCGCGAGACCGAGACAGCCAGCCAAGGTGTCGTGGTCGAAGCCGCTGAGCAGCCCCGCCGTCACCGACGCGCCCATGGCGCCAGAGATTCCCGGGCTGTGCCAGCCGCGCGCGCGAAAAGCGGGGTAGTTCATCGCCTGACAGATGCGTGTGGTGACTTCCATGCCCGCGGCGACGGCGGTCAAGAAGCCTTCGCCGTCGGTGTCGTGGCGCTCCACGATTCCCAGGGCCGCCGGCACGACCTCGGGTGTCACGTGACACAGTCCCGGGCGATAGACGTCGCACATGGTGTTCGCGGTGGTCTGGAAGGCGTTGAGACCTACGGCACCAACGAGTGAGGTCAACCCTCCAGCGATCACGCTCGAGGCGCCTTGGCCGTAGAGGGCGCGACTGGCTGTCTCGAGGGCGGGTACATCGGCAGCGGTGCGACCCGACACCGCGTTGGCCAGCGCGTCACCCGTGAGGCGAGCGACGGCCCCACGCACGTCGAAGGGCAGTTCGTTCCAGCGGAGACCCCGAGCGAACTCGATGAGTTCGCCCTCTAATGTCATGCCGCGCTTCGCTCTGGCGCGAGTGCGCGAGTTACCACTGTCGCGCCGCCAGACGCTCTTGAACTTCATCGACGACGTCACTATTGAAGCGGCGCATATCACGCGCAAGGCCTTCGGGATCGACGTTTTCAAAATCCACGATGAGGTGCTCGACGCCGAGTCGCGCGAACTCGACCATATCTTTCACCATATTCTTCGAGCCGCCGCACAAGGCGTAGGGCTGCGCGGTCTGTTCGGTGAACTTGACGCGACAACGCACCGACAATGTCGGCAGGGGACGCTCCAAGGTTTCGGCTACCGCGATGATGTCGGGTATTCGCGCCACCATGTCATTCGGCCCAGTCTGGGCTCCGTGCCAACCGTCGGTGAGACCGACTGAGCGGCGTAGGGCGCGCGCGCTGCGCCCGCCGCACCAGATCGGCAGCGAGGCGCCCTGCACCGGCAGGGGTGCGAAGGAGAAGTTCTCGAGCTGGTGGAAGCGCCCGAGAAAGGGTTCGGTCGAGCCCGACCAGAGATGCCGCCACAGCCCAATGGCCTCATCGAGATACGCTCCGCGATCGGGAAACCGGTCGGCCTTGCCCAGATTCGTGTACTCGGGGATGTCGTAGGAATCGCTCACACCCACCCCCACGATGAGTCGTCCCTTCGTGAGCACATCAATGGTCGCGATCTGCTTGGCCAAAAGCGGTGCGTCGCGCATTGCCGGCACCAACACGCTCGTGCCCAGGGTCAAGGTTTCGTAGCGAGCGCCGACCCACGCGAGTGCCGTGGTTGCCTCGAGAATGCAACCGTAGGTGTCCGCTTCGGGGCCTCGGGGCACCAACAGATGGTCCGTGACCCATACACTCTTCCAACCAAGGTCGACCGCCGTGGCACAACCTGCGTCGAGCACTTCGGGGCCGGTGCCGCGACCCTTAGAAGGCAAGATGAGACCGATCTTGAGCCGATTGACCGACGCGTAACTCAACGACATCTGCTACTTCCCTTCCGTCGGTCGAAACTGCGCCAACGTGGCTTCAATCGACTTACTCACATGGGTCCCGTCGACGGGAACGACTGAGATCTTTCGTACTTCGTTGCTGGCAACTGCTCCACTACTTTCCCTTGAACCGCGGTGGACGCCCCTCACGGAACGCCACGCGGCCCTCGGCGCGGTCCTCGCTCGTCGTGAGCCGTCCCCACAGTCCGCGTTCGACCGCGAGGCCCTCGTTAAGGGGCAAGTTGGCCGCCACCTTAAGGCACTCCTTGATCGCCGCCAGCGACAGGGGAGCATTCTGGGCGATCTGGTGCGCGAGTTCGAGAGCACGATCGTGCAGCTTGTCGGACTCCACAAGTTCGGTCACCAGCCCGTGGTCGAGGGCGCTCTGAGCGCCCATGGCGTCACCCGTGTAGAGCATTCGCGCCGCCAGCGCGCTCGGAATGGCGCGCACCAGGCGCTGGGTGCCTCCGCCGCCGGCAATGGAACCGATGCGCACTTCGGGCAACATGAACTTGGCCGTGGTTGAAGCGATGATGAAGTCGCACGCCAGGGCGATCTCGAGCCCTCCTCCGGCCGCGGCGCCGTTCACCGAGGCGAAGAGGGGCTTGACGAACGCGGCAAAGGGCGCGCTGACCGACACCGGCGCGTCCGCCCGCTCGTGGCCGAGCGACGGCGGCCCTTCACTCAAGTCCACGCCCGCACAAAATGACGGTGGCGCGCCCTCGAGAACCACGATTCTCACCTCGGCGTTGGCCGCGAAGTCCTCGAGGCCCTGCGCCAGTCGTTCGCGCATTTCGAAGCTGAGCGCGTTTCGCCGCTCGGGCCGATTGAGGGTGATCACGCCGACGTGTCCTTCGACACCAAAGAGAACCGACTCGCTCACCAGAGAACTCCTTCAGCCTGCAGATGTTCGAACTGCTCCTCGGGCCTATTGAGCAACTGCGTCCAGAGTTCGTGCGTATGCTCACCCAACAGCGGCGCGGACGAAGTTGGACCTGCGTCACCACCCGACCAGGTGAAGGGCGGACTCGCCACCCGGAACTCGCCGAGCACTTCGTGGGGCAACGTACGCCAGAAGCGACGATCAACAATAACCCCGTCGCTGAAGACGTCGGCGGCGGTGTTGACCACGCTGGCCGGCACACCCTCGCGCTGGAGCTGCGCCATGAGTTCTCGCGCGTCACGATCCTTGGTCACCGCCTCGATCAGCGTCTCGATCTCGTCCTCGTGGGCCCTGCGCAACGCGAAAGTGGCGGAGCGCTCGACGTCGCCTTCACTCAATCCCAGCACCGCCCCCGTCCGATGCCACTGCTCGTCGGTGCCCACCGAGATCGCCAGCCACTCGTCAGAGCCCTCACATCGAAAGACGCCTTGAGGACAACGCTCGAGGGAGCGATTGCCTTCCGTGACGGGCTCCTCGCCCGTCACGGAGTACGCCAGGAGCGAGGGACCCATCATGTTCACCGTGGACTCGAGTTGCGAGAGTTCGACGCGACCGCCCTGTCCCGTGCGGCGACGGTAATAAATGGCCGCGAGTAGCGCCACGAGCGCGTGGCCGGGATTGGGAACGTGATCGGGGTAATTTGTCCCGGTACCCACGGGGCGGCGACCGGGCAACCCGCTAGGGGCCACCAGGCCCGCCAGAGCCGAAATCGTTGAGCCGAAACCAACGTACTCTCGAAAGGGCCCCTCCTCGCCTTGCATGGGCATCGACAGGTAGATCAGGTCGGGGCGCTTCTCCTTGAGCGAGTCGTAGTCGAGCCCCCAGCGCTCCATGACGCCGGGCCGAAAGTTGCTCGTGACGACCGAACACTGCTCCAGCAAGTCGCGCAAGATTGGCCGCGACCGCTCGTCACTCATGTTGAGTGCGAAGGACTTCTTGTTCGCGTTACGCGAGGCGAAGTACCCCGACGAATCCAGGCTGGTGACACCAGGACGCGACGGTGGGGACAAGCGCAAGTTGTCGGGCCGCCGATGCGATTCGATCTTGATGACGTCCGCACCGTGTAGCGCGAGCATCTGCGTGACCAGCGAACCCGCGCCGACCCAGCAGAAGTCGAGCACCCTAACGTCAGAGAGATCCCGTCGCACTTAGGCTCGCGTCGCTTCGTTCAACTCCGACGTCGCCGAATCCAACCATTCCTTTTCAACATCGACGAGTTTCGCCTCGCGCTCGAGCAACCACGAGTCGAAGTTCGGCAGGTCGAAGAGACGATAGGGCTTGCCCGGCACAATCAGGTCGGCGGCGAAATCCGGGGAAGAGATGGTGCGAAAGAAGTCGCGATACGTCAATTGGGGATCGGCCAGCACGTCGGCCATGGTGTTCACCGGGGCGATGGCGATCGAACGACCTTGGCCCTCTCGATAGAGCCACTCACTGCTCTGGGTGGTGGTGTACGCCTCAAAGATCACCGTGAACCTCTCGATCGACTCGAGGTCGCGACGCTTCTCAATCGTCGTCCACTCGGCCCCGGCCAGTTCGTTCGCTCCCTCCACTCCGGCCTCTTGAAGCCAGGCCACGAGGTTGAGCCACGCCTGGGCCGTGCCGAGCTTGCCCGCCACCATCGCGATGTAGCCGTCGGCCGATCGAAAGATTCCGGTACCGGCTTCGCGCGGTTGATCCCCCGCGCGCCGACGCACCGTGCCGCGCAGGTCGAATTCCGCCGTGGCGTCCTCGAGCGCACCGACCAGCGTGGCCTGCACCGAGACGTCGGCGCGCGGTGCCGGCGATTCGGCGCGACCCAGCAACGCCAGCGCGGCGGCGACCGCGGTCATGATGCCACCGCAGAGGTAGGCCTGATTGCCGTAGACAGCGACGGGCGGAGTATCGGGGTAGCCCCCGAGAGATAGCAGTCCTCCGGCAGCCAGCGCCACGAGGTCAGAACCCACGTAGTCGTTGCCGGAACCCACGTGTCCAAAGATCGACGTCTCGACAAGCACCACGTTTGGGGGGACACACAGACCCTCGGGCAAACGGTCGGCCAACACGATGTCGGATGAATCGACGAGCCCTTGTAACGCGGCTCGTTGGGCCTCGTCGCGCGGGTCCACCTGCACGACGCGTTTATTGAGATTGACGAAAGCGCAAAAGGCACTCGACGACTCGCCCGCACTATTCACTATGAAGGGCCCGGGGGCGACACCGGCGTCCCGATCATCACGCTCTACGCGCACGACGTCGGCTCCGAGGTCCGCCAACAGACGCGCCCCGTACATGCCCTCGTACCCGCTCAGGTCGAGGACACGAATCCCCGATAACAGGCCCACGGCTTCACCGGCGTTGTCGGGCATCGCTACCCCGGCCCTCTACGCATCGGGATCGTTCAAGCTGTAGGTCGAGTACATCGGATAACTCTTGGCCCACTGGTTAGGGTAGGCCCGGTCGACGCCGGCGGTGAAGTACGTCGGAATCGTGAGATCGATATCGACGTCGATCACCCAGGGCTGGCCACTGGTCAGTGCCTCGTCGAGCGCCACCGAGAGCCCCTCGGCCGTCGTCACGCGCGTACCGCGCGCGCCGTACGCCTCGGCGAGTTTCGTGTAATCAGGGTTATAGGGTTCTCCGGTGTCCTTGCGCACGAACCGCGCCCAGGGGTGTTGACGACCAAAAGCGGTCATCGAGCCCTTACGTTCAATGCCGAACTCGTGATTGTTCAAGATCACCCACACGGCGGGCAGTTGATACTCCACCGCTGAGGCGAGGACTTGACTCGTCATGTTGAAAGCGCCGTCACCGGTGAGCGCGATGGCCGGTCGTGACGGGTCGGCCGCGACGGCACCGAGAACGCCCGAGGAGGCCCAGCCCATTTCGGCCATACCCGGAGAGATGTGCCAGGCATCGGGCTTGTCGATCTCCATGTAGGCCTCGGCGTACTGCACCACGTCGCCGATGTCGCAGAAGAGCCGCCCATTGTGACGCTTGACGGCTTCGCCAACTTCGTAGGCCAAGCGGCCAGGGTGGATCGGATCAGTAGGACAGGTGATGACCGGCTGGATCTTCTCCTTCCACTGTGCCTTCCACTCTTGAGCTTGGTCGTTCCAGGCCGCGACACCTTTGGCGGGGCCCCGCCGTTCGATTTCGTCAGCCAGATCAGTGAGAAACGCCTCGGCGTCGGCCACGATGCCGATCTCCACGGGGTAGTTGCGTCCAATCTCTTCGTCTTCGATATTGACCTGGATGATCTTGGTCTGGGGCACCGAGTACACGAGACCATTGCGCCAATTGCTGGTGTTGTTGTCCGAGAAGCGCGCTCCCACCGCCACCAGCACGTCGGCGTGGCGCGTCGTCTGCGCGGCCGCGTCGGTGCCCGAACGCCCCACGGGGCCAAGGCTCAGCTGGTGCGACTCCGGCACGATGCCCTTGGCCGTCAGCGTAGTGACGAAGGGCATCGGCAGCAGTTTGAGCAGACGGCCCAACGCGGCGGCGGAGCCGGGCGAACGTTGGCAGCCGCCGCCGGCCATCAGCACCGGGCGCTCCGCTGCCAGCAACAGGGTTGCGGTGCGCTCCACCGCTTCACGGTCCGCGCGGCGACGAGAAGTCGAGATACGGGTGAAGGGCGACTCGGCCTGGCCGAAGACCTCAGCCAGTTGGATATCGAAGGGCACCTGCACGAAGACGGGGCCCGGACGTCCACTCAGCGCGACCTTGTAGGCGTGGTTGATGATGTCGATTGCGGTGTCGGGGCGCTGGATGAGCCACGATCCCTTGGTGATGGGGCGAAACACATTGACGGCGTCTTCGTGACCCTTGTAGTACATCTCCTGCATGCCGCCCTTGCCGTAGAGGTGCGTCGAACCCGCACCAGCGATGAGCAACACTGCCGCAGGGTCGTGCATGGCCGTGGCCATGGCACCAGCGGTGTTCATTAGCCCGGGCCCCTTGGTCACGAAGACCGGCGCGATGCGGCCGGTCACGCGATAGTAGATATCGGCCATGTGCACCGCGTGCGATTCGTGCTTGGCCTGAATGCCCTCGATCTGGGGTGCCTCAATCAGTGCGTCCATGAGTGGCCACATGGCTCCGCCGGCGTAGCCGAAGTAATGATCAACGTTCGCGGCCTCCATCCAATCGACCATTGCGTCAACGACTCGCATAACACCACCACCCTTTCTTTCTCGAACGCTCAGCCGGGCTGGGCGAAGACCAGCAATCGAATCTCGGACATCTCGTCCATGGCGTAGCGCACGCCCTCGCGACCCAACCCCGAGTCCTTCACTCCCCCGTAGGGCATGTGGTCCACGCGATACGACGGCGAATCGTTGATGATGACACCCCCCACTTCGAGTGAGTTAAAGGCGTCGAAGGCCTTCGCTACGTCGGTCGTGAAAACCCCCGCCTGCAGACCGAACGCGGAGTCGTTGAGTTCCGCCAGACCACTGTCGAAGTCCTCGACCTTTTGGACCACGGCCACGGGGCCGAAGGCCTCTTCGCGGCAGACCGCCAAAGAGGCAGGCACGTCGACGAGAATGGTGGGGGGAATGTAAGTACCCTCGCCCAAACCACCCACGAGGATCCGTCCACCCTGTGCGGTGGCATCGGTGATCAAGGTACGCACGCGCCGCGCCGCCGTCTCGTCGATCACGGGGCCGACGTCAGTGTCCTCGCGCGAGGGGTCACCTAGGCGCAACTTTCGCGTGGCCGCGACGAAGAGAGCGAGGAACTCCTCGTAGACGTTGGCGTGAACATAGATGCGCTGCACGCTGATGCACGTCTGGCCGGCGTACTTGAAGGACCCGGCGGCGCAGCGCGTCGCCGCCCACTCGAGGTTGGCACCCTCATCGACAAGCGCACCGGCGTTTCCACCCAATTCGAGCAGCGTTCGCTTCTTTCCGGCGCGCGCCTTCATCGACCATCCCACCCGGGGGCTTCCAGTGAAACTCAAGACTTTGAAGCGCTCGTCGGTGACGAGTTGGTCGCCCACGGCGATGGACATTGCCATAATCGACACCGACCCCGCCGGGGCACCAGATTCCTCAATGATCTTGGCCACTTCGAGCATGGCCAAGGGGGCATTCGAGGGGATCTTCAAGACGATGGGACAGCCCACCGCCATGGCCGGTGCGAGCTTGTGCGACGAGAGGCTCACCGGCAGGTTGAAGGGCGTGATACCCGCCACGAGTCCCGCGGGGAATCGACGGGTGAGCCCGAACCGCCCTCGCGAGGCCTTGTTGATGCCTAAGTCGATCACCTCACCACCGAGGCGCTCGGCCTCTTCGGCCGCTATACGAAAAGTGAGCGCCGATCTCTCGATCTCGGTACGTGCATCGCGCACCGGCTTGCCGTTTTCAGCGCTCAGAAGTCCTGCGAGAAGTTCTACGCGTTCCGCTATGAGAAGAGACACGCGACGCAAAATCGCCGAGCGTTCGAAAGGAGCTTGCGAGCGCAAGATTGCTTGCGCCGCGATTCCCTTTTCAATCGCCGTTTCCACCATCTCGCGCGTGGCCTCGTAGGTCTGGCCAACAAGATCACCGTTTGCGGGCGAGCGTACATCAATTACGTCAGCACTCGTCGCCCAAGTACCAGCAACGAAGAGAGGGCTGGGTGTGGTGATCTGGGTCATTCCTCTATTACCGTTCGCAAGAAAACTGCACGCAACAAAAATCGGTGAGAATTGTGGCTGGCGTTCGCAAATCGGCGCCCGGAAGCCATTGACAACTTCTCCAGGGTGCCCACGCTCACACCGAAGCCTCATCCCTCTCGATTTCGGTCTGAAGAACCGACCACGTCGCCGCACGAAGTTCCTTGTATTCCGGAGTCGAGCGCCAGTCGTAATTGGACCGCGGCCTTTCAAGGTGGACGATGTGCTCCTCGATGACGCGCCCAAGTTCTCCCATCACCACCATGCGATCGGAGAGAAAAATAGCCTCGTCAATCGAGTGGGTAACGAAAATGACGGTCAAGTGCCGTTCGGTGCAAATCTTTTGCAGCAATGCTTGGAGGTGCTCGCGCGTGAGCGCATCGAGGGCACCAAACGGTTCATCCATCAACATCAGCTTTGGCTGAATCGCCAGCGCACGGGCCAGACCCACACGTTGATTCTGTCCACCCGATAGTTGTGAAGGGTAATGGTTGGCTCGATCCCCGAGTCCAACCAGATCTAGGTACTCTGCGGCAATCGCCATCCGTTCTTTCTTGCCCATCCCTTGCATCTCGAGCCCGTAGGCGACGTTGGCCAGTGCCGTACGCCACGGGAAGAGGTTGAACTGTTGAAAGACCATTGCCTTCTCACGCGAAGGGGCGAACGCTGATACGCCATTGAAACGCACGTCGCCCCCCGACGGCTCAAGCAATCCGGCGACGATACGCAGAGCAGTGGTCTTGCCGCAGCCACTGGGTCCGATGAGAGTAACGAACTCACCGTCCGCAATCGTCAAGTCGAAGTCCGCCAAAGCGGGTCCCTCCGCGCCGGAATACGTCTTTTGAAGATGTTGAATTTCCAGCACTGACAGCCCCCTTAGGCGTTGTAGTTAATCGTTAAGTCAAGAAAGTCCATACAGAGGATTGCGACTTAGCAGACTGTGTTCAGTAGCTTGTGAGCATTGGAAGACCCATCGACCACCTGCTTGTCCGTCCACGCATTGGCCAAGAATCAACCATTTCGCTTAACTTTCACGTTTCCTTAAATATTCCCCAGTCGAATTACCGCAATGACAGTTCCACAGTGACAAGATATCAGCAATAAATATTTCAGTCAACTCAATTTGGTGAAACTCTTTGACGCGTCGCCGAATTCTCTGTGGCCCTTACGACGCACCCTTGGGCGACCAGGTAAAGCCCTCCAACGTGCCCTTTGGGATCAGAATCGCCATGAATGGGAGGACGCTCCTCTGGGAGTGCCGAAAGCGTTGAATATGTGGATTTCTTGGTGTCAGTGACAATTCGGGCTCTGGCGACGTGTCGAAATCGGCGCCTTACTAGGTCAAGTATCCATGGTGGGCATTGAGATGCAATACTCAACCGACACCGAAAATCCCAAGAGAGCCGCTGAACCGCAGCTCCTGAACGTGGCGGAGATTCGTCGTCAGTTGACGGGATACGACATGACATTGTCTAGGAGCCGTTGCCAGATGAGGAGAAGACATGGTTGAAAAACTTCCTAAGTCAATCGTCGACGCGCTCATCGGCTACCCGGAAGTTGGTGTTCCCGACGTCATGATTCCGTTACTTACGGTTGACGAGGCAGGTTATCCTCACGTCTGTCTATTATCTCGCGCCGAACTTGATGCGGACGCTAATCATATTTATGCAGTGGTAGCAAGCTCGGTTAGTAAATCGAATCTCTTGCGGGATCGACGCGCAACGCTCATCGTCTTCACGCCCAGTGCTGCGTACTACTCCAAGCTCGATGCGGTTCAGTTCAAGGAGGATGGTCCTCGACTGGGCGTCGTCTTTACTCTCCACTCGATTAAAGAAGATGGTGATGAATCTTTTCACATGGAAGTTCCGCGCTATCTACCCACGGAGGCGATTGCCTTAATGGAGCACTGGGAACGGAGTCGTGCCCTCCTCCACCAGCTCCACACTTTGGACGCCGAGGAACAGCGCCGCTGAGTTGGTGCCGCCTTGGCCTTGAACCCGTGTGGTCGACAACTTGAATCCGCTCTCGTCAACGCTCGCTGGAATGAACCGCGACGAGAACTCGGTGCACAATTTCGGCGAGTCACTCTCACGGATCCAAAGACCTCTACGCTCATGTGGAATGAGCGCTGCCCTGTTTCTCCGTACTCCCTGATCGCGTCGTTCAAAAATGACTTCGCGGGCGGAGTCAGGGTGGCTGCGCTACTTGAAGTGACCTATTATTGGGCGACGTCTAAAAGGTGTGCCGGGAAGACTGGTCGGCGGCAGGGAGCACGTCAATGATCAGCATCGGTGACCACCATTGGGTTGAGGCACGTCAAAAGTCCATCTCAGATGCCTCGCTTCGAAGCAGCGATACCGGTTGCGTCTCGGCTCTTTCGCGGTGTGAGTTTGGATTCGCGCGGCCCCTTCGACGATCGTTCTCGAGCACCAACTTCGGACACCGCTGATGAGCAGAGGAAGGAAGCTGCCGAATTGGCGATGGGAGGCACTGCGAACGACCTTGTGGTTCGTGCCGGCCGTTCTCATCGTCCTAGGGACGATCGTCTTCATTGTGACGTTCAAGATCGACGTCGCCGCGTACTTCCACCAAATCCAACTACCGTCCTGGCTTCGTTTGGGAAATTCGCAATCGGGACGCGACGTGCTCATCGCCATCGCGGCCGCCATCATCACCGTCGTCGGCGTGGTCTTTTCCATCACGATCCTCGCCCTGACCTTGGCCTCGCAGCAGTTCGGTCCACGGATGATGCGAAATTTTGTTCGTGATGTCGGCAACCAGGTCACGCTCGGCGTCTTCGTCGCCACCTTCGTGTACTCAGTGCTGGCGCTTGGTTCCATCACGATCTACCCTCACGGTGGTTTTACGCCGCACCTCAGCATCACGGTGGCCGAGTCGATGCTGCTCGTGGATGTCGTGGTGCTGGTCTACTTCATCAACCACATTGCTAGTTCCATTCAGTTGCCCGCGGTCATTGCTGGAATCGCTCGGGACCTCGATTCCGCCATTGACACCGAGTTCCCGCTCACCAACAAAGGTGCCCCGCCTGCGAACGCGCGACAGGCCGTGGCCATGGCACAGCAGCCAGCGGAGTTGCTCGCGGCGATCGAGGAGCGAGGCGGGGTCGTCTACGCCGCCAAGAGCGGTTATCTCCAATTCGTTGGGTATGCCCAGCTCACCAAGATTGCCAAACTGGTCGACGCGGTCATTCGTCTCGACTACCGCCCGGGACACTTCATCGTCGCTGGTCGACCGGTGGCGAAGGTGTACCCCCGAGGCGCCGCCCAACAGGTCGAGAAGGCGCTGGCCAAGGCCCACGTGACCGGACCGCACCGGACCCTGATGCAGGATCCGGTCTTCGCCATAGACCAACTCGTGGAGATCGCCATTCGAGCGCTCTCACCTGCGGTCAATGACACCTTCACGGCGCTGACCTGTCTCGACTGGATCTCCTCGGGACTGAGTCGGATATCTGAACGAGAGATCGCCGAGCACGTCTACCGCGATGAGGAGGGCCGCGTGCGACTCATCGGCGCGGATTGGTCATACCCGAAGATGGTAAACCGAGCGTTCGACAAGATCCGCCAGGCAGCTACGGGAATGCCGGCCGTCATGATCCGTATCCTCGTCTCCCTCGCCGCGGTGGCGCAAGCGACGACCTCTCCGGCCCAGCGCGACGCTCTTCTGCGACAAGGCGAGATGGTGCTGCGCAGTGCCCGCGAGTCAGTTACCGAACAGAACGATCTCGACGACATCCAAACACGCTTCAATCGGCTTCAGGAACTGATATCGACGTTGCATGGGCCAAGCACGACCTAATGCGCCCGCTCAGCGGAGCGCCGAAAACGGCGTCGCCACGTTGGCATCCCTGATACGCGAGTCAGGGATTACCCCGATGTGCTCATTCGAAGTGAACACCTACCATGAACGACGACAGGCTTTTACGCCCCTTCGTGGAGGAAGTGTGAATGAGCGGTGCCGTACTCGACAAGGTTTCTCGCCGAAAGGCGGCTGACAGCCCCTGGGCCGTGGAGACTCACGGACTGACGAAGCGATTCGGCGAGAGCGTCGCCGTCAACAGTGTCGATCTACGAGTCCCCCGTGGTTGCGCGTTCGGCTATCTCGGCCCCAATGGCGCCGGGAAGACCACGCTCATTCGCGTGCTACTCGGCTTGACGCGCGCCGACGCCGGAACCATGTCACTGCTCGGCTACGCGGTGCCGCGCCATCGCGATCTGGCATTAGCACGAGTCGGGGCCATTGTTGACGAACCTCGATTCCACGGCCATCTCACGGGACGGCAGAATCTCCAAATACTCGCGGCCGCCCGGGAGCCAGCTGCCCGAGGAAGAATCGAATCGGCGCTCGACCGGGTCGGCCTCTCTCATCGCGCGGATGATCGAGTGACGAAGTACTCCATGGGTATGCGCCAGCGCCTGGGCGTGGCGGCCTGCTTGCTCGGTGATCCCCAACTTTTGATCCTGGACGAGCCGATGAATGGGCTTGATCCAGCTGGCATGCACGACATGCGAGAGATGATTCAGTCATTCGTCGCCGAAGGGCGAACCGTAGTGCTGTCGTCGCATCTCCTTGACGAAGTCGAGCGAACCTGTGATGCCGTCGCCATCGTCGATCGAGGAAAAGTCATTCGCCAGGGGCCGATCACCGAGCTGCTGGCAGGAACATCAATCGAAGTGGAGATCGACTGTTCCACGCCCGAAGCGGCGAACACGCTGCTCGCCGGTTCGAGCCATGGGCAAGTGACGGTAACCGAACAGGGTCTAGCCATCGCCCTGGCCGCGGGACGGATCGCGATGCCATCGCCGAGATCAATCGAGTCCTCGTAGAGAGCGGCATCTCGGTCTATCGCCTCCAGGTCAACCAGGCATCGCTCGAGTCATGGTTTCTCGAAGTGACCAGTCGACTGGGGAGCGACGAGTGACCACGCCACCCGACACTCCGGTTCAATCCTCTGAGCACAACTTCGAGTCGGACGTGCGCCCCGGGGATCGTCGCGGATCGCCCATTCCCACTTACGCCATGATCGCCACAAGGTTCATGGAGTTGCGCAAGCGCCGCGGACTCATGATCGCGCTGATCATGGTGTTCATCGGGATTCCGACGATCTTTCTGACCATCCGGTTACTCGCTCACGCCTTTGATCCGCACTCGTACGGGCCCGCTGGTGGCTCCAGCGTCTTTGGCACCACCGTCGTCATACTCTTTAGCTTTGGCTTCATCGTCGCGGCGACACTGGGCTGTACGGCGGGTGCCGTCGACCTCACCGAAGGGGTCTTTCGCCATCTCGTGGTGACCGGGCGCTCACGCGTCGCGCTCTACCTGGCCCGGATTCCGGCCGGACTCGCCATCATTGTTCCGCTGGTCGCGGTGGGCTTCACCATCGTCTGCGCGGTGTGCGTCTTTGCCGCTCCGACCAAGCTCAGCTTCGACGGAACGAATGTGCCAATCGGGCTCTCCAAAACTGGATTCGTATCCTGGGCCGAGAGTCATCCCGACCAGGTCGTCTGCGACTTTCCTTATAACTTCAATGGCTCATTGAATTTGAATGTTCCGTGTGGGCCCAACGGTCACATCATCAAAGTTACGACGTCGCGCGGCTTTACTCCGCGCCCAGCGCCCTCGAAGGCCCAGCTGGATGCCGCGGCCGGAAAGATCGCGGAGCAGAATTACAAGGAATACTCTCAGACCTTCCTCACGCCGTCTCTTTCGCTGATGGTTGAAGCGGGACTGTGGATAGAGCTCGAGGCGGCACTCGGGTTCGTGGTGGGCCTTGGTCTCGCGTCACTCATGGGACAGCGAACGGTGCCCGTGGTGTTGATGATCTTGCTCGAAGTCATCTTGACGCCACTTCTAACGAGGGTTCAGATTCCTCATCTGATTGACGGTCAACGAGCCCTGGTGGGGCTCGCGATGAGCCACATTGAACCCAGTGCGTTGCCGGCCGTCTCGGGAATCCATGGCGGTCAAAACGGGGTGTCGTTGCTTACCGAGTCGACGACCGTGGCCGTCGTTGTCATCGTCGGATGGGTGGTCGTTTGGACCGCACTGGGCGTCTGGCGCATGGCCACGAGGGACGCGTAGGTCAACTTTCTTCAAGATGTCCAACTGCGCTGAAACGTGGCGCGGTCAGTCGAGCGAGCTGAGAAACTTCTCCACAATCTCTCGATACCGCTCGGGCTCTTCGATGAAGGGCATGTGGCTGGAGTTCTCGAAGATCTCCCAGCGCACGTCGGGGATGTTGTCGAAGAAGGGCTGCACAGTGACGGGCGTCGCTTCGTCGTAGCGCCCTGAGAGCAACAGCGTCGGCGTGATGATCGCGTGCACCCGATCGACCACGCTCCAGTCGCGCAGCGTGCCGATACAGAAGAACTCGTTGGGACCGTTCATCGTGTTGTAGACCGTCGAGTCTCGGTTCAAGAACTCAAAGGTGCGAACGAGCTCGGGCGGATTCGGCACCACCCGGCACACGTGCAGGTCGTAGTAGGCCTGGGTCGCCGCTAGGTACTCAGGGTCGAGAGTGGTGCCACTGGCTTCGTGACGATCGAGCGCGGCTTCCATCTCGGTGGGCAACTCGGCCCGCAAGATCTTGGCCTCGCTCGCCCACAGGGCCATCGACGCCGGTGAGTTACTGATCACCAGACCCTTTAGTCCCGCGGGCTGGCGTATCGCGTGTTCGGCGCCCAACATGCCGCCCCAGGACTGACCGAGGAGAAAATATCGCTGCTCGATGCCGAGGTGGCTCAGTAGATTGTCGAGTTCGGCCAGAAAGAGATCGACCGTCCAGAACTCGGGACCGTTTTCGGGCAGCAGCGTCGAGCGTCCGCCGCCGACCTGGTCGTAGTGCACGACCGCTCGACCGGACGTGGCGATCTCGACGAGATTATCCAGGTAGTCATGTGAGCAGCCCGGCCCACCGTGCACGATTACCAAGGGAGTCATCGCCGAATCGAGATCGCCCGTAACGCGGTACCACGTCTCATACTCGCCGAACGGAACGAACCCTTCTACCACCTTGACGTTGCTCATCCATTCGACTGTAGAGGACTTTGCAGCGATCTCGCCGGTGAGAAGCACTGACAGATCTTCACTGGACCTCGGGTGCGTTCGTGGTTTCCTCGATGTTTATCGAGTCCGTTCAACTAGCCTGGAATCTTCTATGGCTCTCTCTATTGGCATCGTTGGACTGCCGAACGTCGGTAAATCAACACTCTTCAATGCGCTCACGAAGAACAACGTGCTGGCGGCCAACTACCCTTTCGCCACCATCGAACCGAACGTCGGCGTCGTCGAAGTACCCGACGAACGACTCGGGGTACTCGCCACGATGTTTCACTCAGAGAAGGTCATCCACGCGACAGTGACCTTCGTGGACATCGCGGGCATCGTGAAAGGGGCCTCCACCGGCGAAGGCCTCGGCAATCAGTTCCTCGCCGCGATTCGCGAGTCCGACGCCATCTGTGAAGTGGTGCGAGTCTTTGAAGATGACGACGTCATCCACGTCAATGGACGAATCGACCCCGCGAGCGACGTCTCGACCATCGAGACCGAGCTGATTCTCGCCGACCTTCAGACCGTCGAGCGGGCCATCACGCGCTTGGAGCGAGACGCCAAACGTGGTGGCGACGCCGCCGTCAAACTGACAGAGGTGCACAAGACTCAACTCGCCCTCAACGAGGGCCGAGTGATCTCTCAACTCGGTAAGGAGCTCGACCGAGCTCTGATATTCGACTTACACCTCTTAACCGATAAACCCTTCATCTTCGTTTTCAACGTTGACGAAGCGACGCTCAGCGACGAAGCACGCAAGAGCGAATTGATGGCCTCGGTGGCACCTTCAGAGAGTGTCGTGCTCTGCGCCAAGGTGGAGGCCGAACTCGCGGAACTCGACGACGCCGAAGCGCTCGAGCTCCTACAGTCCTATGGTCAAGGAGAGTCCGGGCTCGCCCAACTCTCGCGCGTTGGCTTCTCGACCTTGGGCCTGCAGACCTTTCTCACCGCCGGGCCCAAGGAGGCGCGCGCCTGGACGATTCATCAGGGTGAGACGGCGCCCGAGGCCGCCGGCGAGATTCACACCGACTTCCAAAAGCACTTCATCAAAGCCGAGGTCGTCTCCTACGACGACCTGATCGCGGCGGGCACCATGGCGGGCGTCAAGGCCGCCGGCAAGGCGCGCGTCGAAGGCAAGGAGTACGTGATGCGCGACGGCGACGTGGTCGAGTTCCGAGTGGGTGTCTGAGCACTACGATTGAGCCAGGCGACTACGACAGAGGTCGGCGCCTGGAAATGACCAACTCTTAGGAGCACCATGACCTCTGGACCTTTTAACTACAAAGTGGCGGACCTTTCGCTCGCTGACTTCGGCCGCGCGGAAATCAATCTGGCCGAGCACGAGATGCCCGGACTGATGGCGATGCGCGCCGAGTTCGGGACCACGAAGCCCTTGAAGGGCGCTCGCGTCGCGGGCTCGTTGCACATGACGATCCAAACGGCCGTCTTAATTGAGACCCTGGTCGAGCTGGGCGCGGACGTTCGCTGGGTTAGTTGCAACATCTTCTCGACCCAAGACCACGCCGCGGCGGCGATCGTCGTGGGTCCTACAGGCACGGTCGAACACCCTTCGGGCGTACCGGTGTTCGCGTGGAAGGGCGAGTCGCTCGAAGAGTACTGGTGGTGCACCGAGCAGCTGTTGCGCTGGCCCGGCCACGACGGGCCGACCATGATCCTCGACGACGGTGGTGACGCGACGTTGCTCGTGCACAAGGGCCTGGAGTTTGAACGGGCCGGTTTTGTTCCGGCGCCCGAGTCGGCTGACTCCGAAGAGTACCGGGTGATCTTGGCCCTCCTCCACCAAATCGTTTCGAGCGGTGAGAAGATCTTCGAACC
>PKXH01000069.1:44853-64215 GCA_003133405.1 Acidimicrobiaceae bacterium
ATGGAGCGCGACGGGACCTTGCTCTTCGCCGCCATCAACGTCAACGACGCGGTCACCAAGTCCAAGTTCGACAACAAGTACGGCATACGCCACTCGCTCATCGACGGACTGAATCGCGCGACCGATTTCTTGATCGGGGGCAAGGTCGCGGTCGTGTGCGGCTACGGCGACGTGGGCAAGGGCTCGGCCGAGTCCCTGCGCGGTCAAGGCGCGCGCGTCATCGTCACCGAGATCGACCCGATCTGTGCGTTGCAGGCGGCGATGGACGGTTTTCAAGTCGCCCTACTCGAAGACGTCTTGCCCTTGGCCGACTTCGTCATCACCGCGACGGGCAACCGGGACATCGTGACGGTAGCGCACATGCAGACGATGAAGAACCTGGCCGTACTGGGCAACATCGGNNCTTCGACAACGAGATCGACATGGCCGGACTGACCAGCCTGCCCGGCGTGACGCGCGAAACCATTAAGCCCCAGGTGGACAAGTGGATGCTGCCCAACGGCCGGGCCATCATCGTGCTCTCCGAAGGACGGCTGCTCAACCTCGGCAACGCGACGGGTCACCCGAGCTTCGTGATGAGTAACTCCTTCACCGATCAGACGATGGCCCAAATCGAGCTCTTTCAGAACCAAGAGCAGTACGAGAAGAAGGTCTACGTGCTGCCCAAGCACCTCGACGAGAAAGTAGCGCGACTGCACCTTGACGCCCTGGGCGTGAAGTTGACGACGCTCACCAAACAACAGGCCGATTACCTCGGCGTCGCGGTCGAGGGGCCCTACAAGCCCGACAACTATCGCTACTAGTTAGCGATAGCCCGCGAAGATATCGTCCACGGAGTCCGTGAGGTTCATCGGGTTCGTGACGCGCACGAACCATTCGGTGCGCATCTGCGTCTTGAACTCTTCGCGACCCATTTTCATCCAGAACGAGTCAGCGATCTGAGAGTGATGTGCGGCGAGCGCGTCGTACTTGGCGTCGTTGACCGTGCTCACGTCGATCACGGCGTCGATGAGTTCATCGGGCGTTCCCATGTCCAGGCGCTCGTCGTCGGGGTCTTCGGGCTCAGGAGCGCGCACGATTCCCTTTTCGGCGTCGGCCGCGGCGCGATCACGCGCCGCCTGTTCCCACCGCGCGTTCATCATGGCCATGATCGAATTGGGAATTGCGTTGAAGTACAGCGTTGGCTCGTAGTCGAGCAGCTCGAGTGCGGCCAAGGTGACCCGATGGGCCTGAATGTGGTCGGGGTGGCCGTAAAAGCCGTGGGCGTTGTAGGTCATGACGACCTGGGGCCGCTCCTCGAGCAGTATCGCGGCGAGACGCGTGGCGGCCTCGGGCACGGGCGTGGCCCAAAACGAATCGGGATCGTCGTTCTGGGGCCAGCCCTTCATCCCCGAGTCTCGATAGCCCAGGCGCACGAGTCGCTCGATCCCGAGGATCTTGACGGCGTTATCGAGTTCCACCGCACGTACCTTGGCGACTTCGTCGCCGTCATGGTGATCGGCGTCGGGCTTGGCGCCGTCGAAGGCGTCACCGCACTCACCGTTGGTGCAGGTCACGAGTACCGTTCGTACGCCTTGGTCCGCGAGTAGTCGAAAGAGACCACCGGTCGAGCTCGCCTCGTCGTCGGGGTGCGCGTGCACCGCGACAAACGTCAGTCCCATCAGAGCCCCCCAAAGAGATCGACGAGGTCGCCATTCGTATCCTGTCGACTCCACGCGCGCTGATAGTACTCAGTACCAAAGAGCAGCGTGAAGAGTTCTTCGTTCATGCGAACGATGTCACCGTTATCGACCTGAGATGCGTGCACCGCCATCGCCTCTTGCTTTAATCGCGCGTACTTTCGCACGTCCAAGGTCGAAGCCACGAGGTCGTCGGGAACATTGGTGGCGGCGTCCAGCACCCACTCGGGCAGCGAGAGACCGAGGCTCTTCGCGCCCTCAACAAAGGCCGTGATGACGCCCCGTGGCACGACGGAGTAGTAGAGGCGCGCCACGCTCGACGAAGAATCCAATGCCCGACGGGTAACGACGTTGGCCATCACGTGATCGGGGTGGCCGTAGAAGCCGTGCTCGTCGTAGGTAACGACGACTACTGCACTTTCCTCATCGAAGATCGTGGCCAACGTGCGCGCGACGGCGTCGACGTCGACGTTCATGAAGGCGCCTGGATTACCGTTCTCGGGCCAGCCCGTCATACCCGAGTCGTCGTAGCCCAACGTAACGACGCGGGAGTAGCCCAGTAACGAGGCGGCGCACTGCAGCTCGCCCGCCCGCACGCTCAGGGTCGTCGCGGCGTCGTGCAGGGGATCGTCTCCCGCGCGACCGCTCTGGTCGAGGCCCAGTTGCCCGTTGGTACAGGTGACCAGCACCACGCGGTGTCCGAGCGCGGCGTAGTGGGCGACGGCGCCGGCACCAAAGAAGGCTTCGTCGTCAGGGTGCGCGTGTACGCACACCAGAGTGGGGAGAGAACTCATCTTGAGAGACTACGAGGTCATGAGTTGAACGATACGCACGATGAGCAGGGTGCCCGCGATGACGAGATATGAAGCGACCGCCCGCAAGAGGATTCGGCGAGCCAGCGACGTGGACTGTGCGGCGAGCAGCGAGAGTCGAGGCGTTCGCCAGTCACGCTTGTCAATGCTGTACTGAACGGGGGGAGCCGCTCGCCGAAGGCCCAGCGGGAGCCCTATCAGCAGTCCCGCCGCGGCCAGGACCGAAAGCACGCTCAACAGTGCCACGACGTTGACTGAGGTAAAGAGCGTGGAAATCATCATCGTGATCGACAGCACGACCAGCAGGGTCACGATGACCGTGGCCACGGCGTTCAACCACTTGCCATTGACCCAGGGACCAAGAACTTCTCGATCGTTACAGAGCAAGAGCACAAAGATGGTCGTACTGGGCAACATCAGGCCACACATTGCTTGAACGGCCAAGGTGATGACGCCGAGCGGCGCACCCGGAATGAGCGTCACGACGCCGGCCAGTACTAGGAGTCCCCCAAAAGCCCCAAAGAAAAGCTTGGCTTCGCGCACGCGAGAGTCCAGCGACTGACGCGTACCGCCTAAGTCGCCCAGGGCGTAAGAACTCGCGAGCGTGACCGCGGCCGCACCAATCACCGAAGCGTTCAGGAGAAGAATGGCAAAGAGCACACCCGCGCCGTGGCCCACGTGACGGCCGAGCGCTTGGGCGACGCCCAGGGCGTTGGTGTAGGCGCTGGTGCCACCGTGGCCAGCCAATCCCGCCGCGGCCACGGCCATCAACGCACCCGCACCAATGACCACGATGAGCGAACCCAAAATGGTGTCGACGCGCTCGTAGTTCAGCCAGCGCGGCGTGATGTGCTTATCGACAATGTTGGACTGTTGAAAGTAGAGCTGCCAGGGAGCCACGGTGGTGCCAATGATGGAGATGATCAAGAGCACCGAAGCCGAGTTGGCGCCGCCGCGAACAGCGGGGATGACACTGTGGCTCGCGACGGCGCCCAGGTGTGGATGGGCTACGAGGACCAGGGGCACGATGACGAGGTTGAGCGCGACGAAGATCATCATGAACCGTTCCCAACGTTGGAACGATCCCGAAGCCGTCACCCCAAAGAGCAGGACCACGGCGAGGGGAACAGAGATGAAAGGGCTCACGCCGAGGTAGCGCATGGAGAGCGAGATGCCAATGAACTCGGTGATGATGATGAGAAAGTTCAACAGCAGGATCGATCCGATCGAAACGTTGCCCCAATAGCGTCCGAACCTCTCTCGAATCAAGCGCCCGTGCCCGACACCGGTGACCGCCCCTAAGCGCGCGACCATCTCTTGGTTGATAATCAAGACGGGAATCAATAACGGCAGAGTCCAGAGCAGGGTGTAGCCAAAGTTTTGGCCAGCCTGAGCGTAGGTGGAGACGCCCCCGGCATCGTTGTCGCCAACCATGACAATAAGTCCGGGGCCGATGATGGCGATCAGGGTGAGAAAGCGAGCGCGAGCGCCACGACGACCGCCTTCGTCGTGGGCACTGATGGTGCCAAAGGCCCCGGCAATCCGAGTTTCTTTCGACTTTTCGTCCTGCACGCTGCACCTCCTTTCGTCACTTCGTGCTCGTTCGGCGAAACAACCACGACGAAACCAAAGGGGCTAGGCGCTCTCCTCTAGGTACAGGCGAAGTTGTGTCGGTACGTCATTAGCCATACGGCTGGTACTCGGGGGTTTCAGAGAGGCCCCCTTAGAACGAGACCTTTGACGGCGCGGCACATACTTACTCCTCCACCGCACTCATGCCGAACTCGGCGCGCCAGCCCTGGGGCAGTAGCTCTTCGAGCAGGTCATCCACTGTTACGACCCCAATCATCTTGGTGTGCTCGTCGTTGAGCACCGGCAAAACGGTCAGATTAAAGTCGCTCATTTTTCGTGAGACGCGAAGAACGTCCCAGTGCGGGTGCACGTGGGCCAGTTGCGTCCGAGCGACACTCAGAGCCAGTTCGCCCACTCGCGCGCGCACCAGCGGCGCAATGGACGCGGCGCCGATGGGCTGACCACTGTCGTCGAGAACAAAGACCGCTTGGAGGGATTCGGCGGGCACGCTCGAGGTTCGAATGGCGTCGAGCGCCTCGGCGACCGTGGCATTCGCGGGTACCGAGACGTAGTCGGGATTCATCATTCCCCCGGCGGTGCTGGCGTTGTAGGTGAGAAGTTGGCGGACTTTCTCTTGATGTTCGCGAGGCAGCATCTCGAGGATGGGTAGGCGGCGCTCTTGGTCAATCTCGGAAATGAGGTCCGCGGCGTTATCAGGTTCCATTCGCGACAACAACCTCGCGGCTTCGCCGTCACTTCGCGATTCGAGAAATTCCAACTGATGAGTCGTGTCGAGCTCTTCGAACACATCAGCCTCGAGTTCGCGGTCCTGGCCCACGGCTTCGATGATCTCCTCTCCCTCTTCGTGACTGGATTGTTCGACGAGGTCCGCGATCTGAGCGGGGTGCAACTTGGCGAGTTTGCGATAAGGGATACGCAGGCGCGCCGATGGCACGTGGCTGACGAAGGGCTGAATGGAAGCGAAGTCGACCATCGACTCGCCCTGCACACGTGAACCGATCTTGTGGCCGAGCACGCGACGCAGGAACGGGCGTCGTCCGGGATCGACGCCCACGACCTCCCAACGGCCGTCAATTTCAGCGATCTCGATCTCGTTGGCGATGATGATGCGCCCCCGCACCAAATTAATGAGGTGACGAGCGAGAAGATCTTCGGCGAGCAACAGCTCGCCCGCGCGACGCTCGAAGCGACGCAGGTCGACCCGGCGCCCTTCGAAGGTCATTCGGCCTTGCGAGAGTCCGCCAATCTTTCGCATCGGAACAAAAAGGTTGCGCCCTTCAATTCGAATGACGGCGCCCACGATGGCGGGGTACGCGTCGTCGCCAAGACGCGCGACCAGGTCTTGGACGCGTCCGATCCTGTCGCCGTCGGCGTCAAAGATCGGACGGCGCAGAAAAGTTGAGAGGTGCAAAATTTCAGTCATTGAATGCCTTTACAACTTCTAAAGGCTACCGCCTCGACCACGAGGCCGGCGCTGGCGGCGTGTGAAGAGTTCTCGAGCGCGGCGCAACGACGAGGTATTAGAGGTCGGCGCGCGCCTTAGGTACGAAGCCCGAGAGGACGCTCGCGACGAAGTCGACGTCGTCGTCGCTCACGCCAATGTGGGTTACGAAGCGCGCCCGCCGTGGCGCGACGGTCCCACCTTCGACACCAAGTTGCGCTAGCTCCTCGACGAGCTGACGTGCCTGAGGATGATTGAAGGACACGATGTTGGTTTGACACGTCGAAGGGTCGTAGTGCGACTCGGGAAAGGCGACGGCGAAGAGTTCCGCGAGTTGGCGCGCGCGCACGTGATCGTCCTTTAGCCGCTCGATCATCGTGTCCAGCGCCACGAGCCCGGCCGCGGCCAAGAATCCCGCTTGGCGCATCGCGCCTCCAAGTCGCTTGCGTTCGACACGTGCACGTTCCATCAGGGCCGCGGGCCCGGCGAGCAACGAGCCCACGGGAGCACAGAGTCCCTTGGATAAACACGTCATCACGGTCGTGGCCGGCCGGGCATACTCGGCGGCGCTCGTGCCCGTGGCGACGACGGCGTTGAAGAGTCGTGCGCCATCGAGGTGCAGCGACCGCTCACCGATGGCCGACGCGAGCACCCGCAGATCCTCCACGTCCCAAGGGGTGCCACCGGAAAGCATGTGCGTGTTCTCCACCGTGACGGCAGCGACGTGCGGTTGGTGATCACCTTCGGCGTCGATGACCTCGAGCACGTCGGCGAGCGCGAGTGTGCCCGTCGTATCGTCCAGGGTGGCGAACTGGACCGAGGAGTTTCGCGCCGCGGCACCCATCTCAAAGCTGACGAGGTGCTGGCCACGACCGGCGATGATGACGTCGCCGGGTTGGGCTAAGACCCGCAGCGCGATCTGATTGGCCATTACGCCCGAGGGGACGAAGAGGGACGCCTCTTTGTCGACCAACGCCGCAAATCGCTGTTCGAGGGCTTCGATGGTCGGGTCTTCGCCGTACCCGTCATCACCGACCACGGCCGCGGCGATGGCTTCGCGCATTTCTGCCGTGGGCTGAGTGACGGTGTCACTGCGCAGGTCCACGCGTCGAGTCATAGTCGAAGGCTACCGGCTCCCTAAACTGCCTCCATGAGCGACAACCTAATCAGCAACTTCCTACAGCGCCCTAACGTGAACAACGAACTCGGCATCGAGATCGTGCTCGCGACGCCCGAGAAGGTGGTCGTGCGCGTGGAAGTCGGGCCCAAAGTGCACCAGCCCTATGGCATCTTGCACGGCGGCGTGTCGGCGCTGATGGCCGAGACCGCGGCGTCGGTCGGCGGCGCCGTGAGCGTGGCCCCCGATTACATCGTGGTCGGCACCGAACTCAACTGCTCGCACCTGCGCTCGATGAGCAGCGGCACCCTCACCGCCACGGCCACCCCGATTCGCAAGGGCCGCAAGGTGCACGTCTGGGGCATCGATCTGCGCGACGAGAAGGATCGTCTCATCTGCGTGGCGCGCTGTACATTGCAGGTTTTGCCAGCACCATCATCGAGCTAGGTCCACCCCCTAGACTTTCACCATGACTGGCCAACGAAAGGGCTGACACATGGGCGCTCGTTTTATTGGTTGGGGCATCGCCGTACCGGACCGCGTGGTCACCAACGACGAACTCTCCTTGACCCTGGACACCTCGGACGAGTGGATCGTCGAGCGCACCGGCATCCACGAACGTCGTATCGGCGGCACGGCGATGAGCCTGGGCGTCATCGCGGGACGTAACGCCCTCGAGGACGCCGGCGTAGAGCCCAAGGACATCGATTTTCTGGTTTTCGCCACCACCACCCCCGATCGGATCACCCCGGCGACGGCGCCCATGGTGGCCAACGAACTTGGTCTGAGTTGCGCCGCGATGGATGTCAACGCGGCCTGCAGCGGCTTTATGTACGCGGTGCGCACCGCCTACGGCCTGCTTGAGACCGGCAATAAGCGCGTTTTGGTGATCGGTTCGGAGAACCTGTCGCGCTGGGTCGACTGGAGCGACCGCAACATGGCGGTGCTGCTGGCCGACGGCGCGGGCGCCACGGTGCTCGAGTACGACCCCACCGAGAACGACCTGTTGTCGTTTTCCCTCGGCGCCGACGGCGCCGACGCCGACCTGCTCACCTGTGCGCACGGGGGCTACTTCCAGATGGACGGCGCCGCGATCTTTCGCCGCGCCGTGCGCGTGGTGGTCGACTCGGCCGAAAAGGCGCTCGCCATGGCCGGCATCACCGCCGACGATCTCAGTCTGGTCATCCCCCACCAGGCCAACATCCGCATCATTCAAGCGGCCTGTCAGCGTCTCAACGTCGGGATGGACCGGGCCGTCGTGGTGCTCGATCGCTATGGCAACACCTCGAGCGCCTCGATACCACTGGCCTTTGACGACGCGCGCAAGAACGACCGTGTCCACAAGGGTGACTACGCCCTCCTGACGGGCTTTGGCGCGGGGATGACGTGGGCCTCGGCGGNNCGCGCCCGGCGTTACGGCGGGGTCAAACAACTCGCGCCGATTGGACTACACGGCGAGGGCGTCATCGACCTGTTGGCCTCGGACGCCTACGCCGCGGGCTTTGACGACATCGTCATCGTGATCAACCCCGACACCGGTCCCGAGATCGTCGAGCACGTCGAGGCCCACTGGCCCAAGGGACGCCGGGTGAGCTTCACCTTTCAGCGCGAACTTCGCGGCACGGTCGACGCCGTACTCGCCGCGGAGACAAGCCTCGATCTCACCAAGCCCTTTGGCGTGTCCAACGCCGACGACCTCTACGGTCGTGACGCCTTTATGCGTCTGGGGCGACACCTCGCCACCAGTTCGAACAACTGCCTCGTGGGCTTCGAGCTCGAGCGCGCCCTAGTGGGCGAACTGCCGGTCTCAAGGGGCACCTGCGTCGTCGTCAACGGTCACTTGACCGAGATCGTCGAGCGGCGCAACGTCTCGGCGACGTTGGAGGGCTACGTCGCCAACGACGGACTGACCCCGGTGGTGCTGCACCCCCAGACCACCGTCTCGATGAACCTCTGGGGCTTTCAGCCCTCGATCCTGCCCCTCATGCGCGCGGCGGTCGAACAACACGATTTCAGCCAAGACAAAGAGATCCAACTCTCCACCTTCGTCGGGCAGATTCTCCACCGCACGCCGCTACGTTTTGACGTGATGGCGACGGAGTCGCGCTGCATCGGCGTGACCCACGCCGACGATCTGCCGCTGGCGCAGATTCTGGTGCGCGAAGAGATCGAAGCGGGCGAACGGCCCGAGTTCGCTTTCGTCAACTGACTCATCGCCAGTCGCGCGAGGGCGTCGTCGCGCCCAAGTCGAGCGGTTCCACCGCCTCGGCCACGAGCGTGAGCGTTCCTTGACCGCGTTCGAGTGAGCCCCGAATCACCAGCGCTGGCGTGTTGCGCGCCACGCTCGACCAGCGAGCCCACGCGCCCTTGGAGAAGATGACGTTCACGTGACCGGTCTCGTCCTCGAGGTTGACAAAGACCGCGCCGTTGGCCGTCTCGGGGTGCTGACGGTGCGTCACCACCCCCGCCACCACGACGCGGGTGCTCTCAGCGCCCACGAGCGCGCTCGCGCGCGTCACGCCGCGCGCGTTGAGCGCCTCGCGCACCAGCGCCATCGCCGTGGCCTCGGTCGTCAGGCCCATCGACCACAGATCGTCCGCCACGCGTTCCATCTCGCTCACCGCCGGCAGCGCCGGCGCGACTAACCCCGTCACGACCCCGGGCAGGCGATCGGGCAGCGCCTGCGCGGCCGCGCCGGCCGACCAGGCCAGCGCGCGGCGACTCGGTCCAAAGGCGTCCAGGGCGCCGGCCGCGGCGAGTGCTTCGAGGTGGTGCTGTTGGAGACCGGCGCGACGAACGAGGTCGGTGCTGCTGGTCCAGGGTGCGCCCGCCACGACGCGTTCGGCGAGTTCGGTCCCGATCGAGCGGACGTCGCCCAGACCGAGTCGCACGAGCGGGCGCTCGGGAGTCCCCTCTAACGCGGCGCCGCTACGCGACGCGTTCACGTCGGGACGCAGCACGACCACGCCGTGACGCGTCGCGTCGGCGACCAGACTCTGCGGTGACCAAAAACCCATGGGCTGCGCGTTCAACAACGAGACCAGGAAGGCCGCCGGGTAGTACACCTTGATCCACGCCGAGCAGTAGACCAGATGGGCGAACGAGACCGAGTGCGACTCGGGAAAACCGAAGTTCGCAAAGGCCGCCAGCGCGTCGAAGAGCTGGTCGGCCGCGCCGTCGATGATGCCGTTCTCCTTCATGCCGGCGTAGAAGCGGCTCTTGAGTTTCATCATGCGCAGCTCCGAGCGCTTGGCGGCCATGGCCTGGCGTAGTTCGTCGGCCTCGGCCGGCGAGAAGCCCGCGACCGCGACGGCCATCTCCATCAACTGCTCTTGAAAGAGCGGCACGCCGAGCGTGCGATGGAGGATCGGTTCGAGCCGAGGGTGCAGGTAGGTCACGGGCTCGTCGCCGCGGCGGCGGCGGATATAAGGGTTCACCGCGCGACCTTGGATGGGACCGGGGCGAATCAGGGCAACCTCGATCACGAGGTCGTAGAAGCAGCGCGGACGCACGCGCGGCAACGTCGCCATCTGGGCGCGCGACTCCACCTGAAAGACCCCCACGGTGTCGGCTTCGCACAGCAGGTCATAGACCGCGTCCTCTTGGGGCAAGGTGCTGAGGTCGACGTCGACCCCGTGAAAGGCCGCCACGGCGTCGACCGCGCGGTGCAGCGCTTCGAGCATGCCCAGCCCGAGCAGATCGAACTTCACCAGGCCGATCGCCGCGCAGTCGTCCTTATCCCACTGCAGCACGCTGCGCCCGGGCATGCGCCCCCACTCCACGGGACAGACCTCGAGCACGGGACGATCACAGAGCACCATGCCGGCCGAGTGAATACCGAGGTGACGGGGTCGGTCGAGGAGCTGCGCGGCCATCGTGGTCACCAGTTCCGGGACCTGAGGGTCGTTGGAACTCATGGCCTCGCGATCGACGTGGTCGCGAATGTAGTTGGCCTCTTCTTCGCTGTGACCCAAGACCCGCGCCACGTCGCGCAGCGCCGAGCGCGACCGATAGGTGATGACCGCGGCGACCTGGGCGGCGTGGTGACGTCCGTAGCGCGCGTAGACGTACTGAATCACCTCTTCACGGCGGCCCGACTCGATATCCACGTCGATGTCGGGCGGGCCGTCGCGCGCCGGCGAGAGGAAGCGCTCGAAGAAGAGGTTCAGCGCCACGGCGTCGGCGTTGGTGATGCCCAGTGAGTAACACACCGCCGAGTTCGCCGCCGAGCCTCGCCCCTGACAGTAGATGTTGTTGGTGCGACAGAACTCGGTGATGTCCCAGACGGTGAGAAAGTATCCGGCGAAGCCCAGCGTCTTGATGACGCCGAGCTCGTGATCGATCTGGCGCCACGCGCCCGCCACGCGCTCGGCGTCGCGCGCACCGTAGCGCGCCATAGCGCCTCGGGTGACGAGCTCTTCGAGGTAGGTCTGCTCGTCACAGCCCGAGGGGGTTAAGAACGCGGGCAAGTTGGGCGCCACCAGTCGCAGGTCAAAGGCCAACTCGGCCACGAGTTCACCGGCCCGGTCCACGACCCCGGGCCAGCGCGCGAACCGTCGACGCTGCTCGGCGTCGCTTCGCAGGTGCGCGGTCGGCGACGCGCTGAGCCAGCCCTCGATCTCCTCGAGACTCTTGCGGGCCCGGATCGCGGCGAGCACGTTGGCCCGAGGAAAGTCGCGCGGCGTGGCGTAGTGCACGTTGTTCGTCGCCACGAGCGCCACGTCGGCGCGCACCGCCAGTTCGCACAGGACGTCGTTGCGCGCGACGTCGTCGGGCGCGCCGTGATCCCAGATCTCCACCGCCACGTTCTCACGCCCGAAGCGCTCGATCAGTCCCGCGAGTGCGCGGCGCGCCGCGCGCGGACCCTCGTCCAGCAACGCCCTCGTGAGGGGCCCCTTGCGACACCCCGTCAACACCACCCACTCCTCCGCCGAGTTCGCCACCTCGTCGAGCGTGAAGCGCGGCGCGCCCTTTTCGCCACGATCGAGGTGCGCGAGCGCGAGCATCCTCGAGAGCCGCGCGTAGCCCACGGGCGAGCGCGCTAACACTACGAGGTGCTCCCCCGAGGGATCGGCCACCCCGACGCGATCGTCGTTGGCGCCCAGGGTGACCTCGCTACCAAAGACGGTCGCGAGCCCGAGTGCGCGCGCCGCTTCGGAAAAGCGCACCACGCCGTAGAGTCCGTGGTGATCGCACAGGGCAAGACCCGACAGTCCCAGGCGCGTCGCTTCCACGACCAGCTCCTCGGGGTCACTGGCGCCGTCTAAGAAACTAAAGCCCGAGTGCGCGTGCANNGTCGCCATCAGTCATAGATTCCAACGAGCCACCACCGACTCGACTCCGCCACCACCAACAACGCCTCACCACTGGCCAGCACCATCTGAACGTGCGCGCGACGACGGTGGCGCGACCACCACCGTTCCACCAGCGGCCACGGTCCGGCGTACCAGACGATCTCGCGGCGAAGCGGCGAGGAGAAGATCACCGCGGTCGGCTCGGCACTCAGCGAGCCGCGTGCGTCCATCACCACGGGACGGTCAGCGGCGTCGCGCAGTTGCAGGGGCACCGGATGGGCCAAGGTGGTCGCTGGCGAGGGGGCCGCGAGCTGTCCAGGCCACGGCGCAGAGTCGCGCACGCCCACGAGCGGCGAACCCCAGGGCACGAGCGTGGCCCGGTCCTCGGGGGCGCGCCCGCCACACAGACTCGCCACCACGATGGCGTCGGCCCCGAGACGTCGACGCACGCGGTGCGCGGCGGCCTCGGCTCGATCGTCACCGGCTCCGCGTTGGCCGAAGAAGCCGCGCTGCTCTTCCAAGAGGTCGTCCTCGCCTCGTAGTTGCGCGAGGCGTCGCGCCAGTCGGTGATCGCGTTGACCCTCCATCTCAGAGAGTTCGCCACGCGCCACGCGATGAAGCGTGAGGGCGTGTTGGTTAAAACGCTCCGCCACGCGCGCGGTCTCGAGATCGGCGAAGGCGCCCAGCGTGTGCAGGCCCAGACGCTGACCCGTGCTCGTAAGGTCCTTACGCCCGAGCACGCTGAGTGGTTGCGCACGACGAAACGCGTCACTCGCCCCCACTGGCACGACCAGACCACGACGGGCCGCGAGTTCCGCGCAGAACAGCCCCTCGGCCACGCCGAGTAACGGCTCAACCCCCGCCACGTCGAGAACGCTCTGGCGCACCGCGCGCAGTACGGCGTCGGGGCCCCCGAAGAACCGGCTCGGTCCACGTAGTGGCAACACCAAGAGACCAAGACGCACCACCTCGGTGAAGGGACACAGCACACTTAACGAGTCCAAGAGCGCGAGCGTGTCACGCAGCGTCGAGCCGTCGGGCTGCTCCAGGGCGAGCGGCTCAATCCAGATAGCGAGAAGCCGCTCCACTACCGCGCCTCGGCGCGCCCGCGACGGTTGGGCACCACCACTACGTGCTCGCCACCTCGGGCCGCTTCACCGCGACCACTCACGCGCACTGTGAGATAGCGCGCGTCGAGTCGTGACGACGCGACCCATTCGGCCTGGGTGACGCGAAAGAAGAGATCGGCCGGCAGCGGCCAGGGGGCGCGCGGCTCACTGAGCGCGACCAGGACGGTGCCGCGTTCACGCACCCGGTCCATCAAGCGACGCGCGGCGCCGTGCGCAGCGCGCGAGGGCGCTCGCACGAGCAAGAGATCGACGCCGTCGAGCAGGTCGCTCGCCGACTCGGCCCACGCGCCCCTCGGGCGCGGCACGAAGAGCACACGACGTAGATCAACTCCGAGCTCGGCCATCGCCACGACGCCGGGATCGTCCACGCCCACCACCGCCGCCCAGTGACCCTGGGTGCTGGCCTCGCTCAAGAGACTCAGCGCGAGGCTCAGTCCACCCAGACCCACCGGCGCCTCGACCACGACCGTGGAACCACGCCGCAGTCCCGCGTCGGGAACGAGCGCGCGCCACGGTTCACTGAGGGGCAGCGTGCGACTCTTCGCCAACGAAACGGGGCGTAGCGTCGCCCGGAGTTCAGGGGGGAGCGAGGGGCGCGGAGGCGAAAAAGCGAACATACGTTCGTAAGAGTAGCCACTCGTCGTCACACGCGCCAACGGCCTCAAAGCGAGGCAAACTAGGGCCCATGTGTGGTCGTATCGCCCTCTTTAGCCCGCCGGCCCGACTGGCCCGGTTCCTCGACGCGGCCCTCGCCGCGGGCCTCGACCCCGAGGGCCACCCCAGTTGGAACGTCGGACCCCAGCGCCGTCTCTTTGGCGTCGTCGAGCACGACGGCGCGCGCACGCTCGACCGCTACCGCTGGGGACTCGTGCCGAGCTGGGCCAAGGACGACAAGATCGGCAATCGACTCTTCAACGCGCGCGGCGAGACGGTCGCCGAGAAGCCTTCGTTTCGTAGCGCCTTCGCCAAGCGCCCCTGCGTGATCCCCGTCGACGGCTTCTACGAGTGGGACCATCGCCCCGGTCGCCATCGACAGCCGCACTACTTCACCCGCCTTGACGAAGAGCCCCTGCTCTTCGCCGGACTCTACGAACACTGGCGCAATCCCGCAGACCCGAGCGCCGAACCCTTGGCGACGTGCACCATCATCACCACGACCCCGAGTGTCGATCTCGAGGAGATCCACGACCGCATGCCGGTGGTGTTGAGCACCGACGACGTCGAGACCTGGCTCAACGTCGAAGACTTTGGGCCTGATGAGCGGTTGCAACTGTTGCGCCCGGCACCGAAGGGGACGCTGACGCACTACTGCGTCGACGCGGCCGTCGGGTCGGTGAAGAATGACGGACCGGAACTCACCGAGCCCGTCGAGCCGCAGTCATTCTTCTAGTACGACGGGTCACTACTCAGCCGTCCCATAACCTGAATCGATGACGTTGCGACTTCGTCCGTATCAGCTCAGCGACGAAGCGGCGGCCCTCGCCACGCACGACGCGCTCCTCGCCGACAATTTTCATTTCTTGCTGGGTTGGCGTCCATCGATGACCTGGGCTGAGTTCCTGTTCGCCCTCGAGAACCAACGACGGGGTCTCAATCTCACCGAGGATCAGGTGCCAGCAGTCCAACTGGCCGCGGTGGTAGAGGGCGAACTGGTTGGACGGGTCTCGGTTCGCTTTGCGCGAAATGAGTTTCTGGCCGAGCGAGGTGGGCATATTGGCTACGGGGTCGTGCCGGCTCATCGTCGAAGGGGCTACGCGACCGAGATCTTGCGCCAGGCGCTCGTCGTGATTCGGGCTGAGGGCGTGAATCGGGTATTAGTGACTTGTGACGACGGCAACGTGGCCTCTTCGGGCGCCATCGAACGTGTCGGCGGCGTGCTCGAGTCGATCACGCCGTCAATAGACGGTGGTCCTGGTCTACGCCGGTACTGGATCGAATAATCGAGCGCACTTCGATTGACGTCCGGTCGCGACGAGGAATTTTGCCCCTGGACAGCCGAAAACCCCGAGTGACCAGTGAGCCGAAGCTCACCCGCCCCTCGGGGTTTCCGAGGCACGCCAACTCTGTTCCGTGTCGGACAGAACATCTTTGACGGCAGGCACTCCACGCCATTTGCCTGTTCCGAACAGCGGACCGAACTCCGCTGCCCGTTTAGAAGGATTCCGTTCCTCTTGCGAGGTCCCTCGTCCCCCTACTTCCTTCTCCCCTTGCGGCTCGAAGAATTGTTGGCAGGTACTGCGTGAACTACGTGAGACACTGTGCCAGAGATTTCCCCCCGTGCAAGGGCTTCAGGGCGAAATCACAAACTTTTGCCCAGTCTTGGGCCACTTATCCACCATTTTCTCATCGGTGTCGCCACATACCAACTACTTAGTCGCACGTTTTCCACAGTTGGGCCGTCTGGTTCCAAGCCCGACGGTGAGATTTGGCGGGTTCGGCCAGTGGGAGAAGCCGACCCGGCGCTTAATCCGCAATGAGTTACGAAGTTGAGATTTGCTCGAGCCAACGTCCGTGCGCGTGGCACCAACCCCAACCCTGTGGCGAGGACCCGGGTCGCGTGAGCACGATCTGGGATGCCCCTCGATGGCGCGCCTCGCGGTCCACGGCAAGCCCGGGCCATTGGGTTAACGGCGATTCGATGGAGATCCAGGCCACATTGTCCGCCATACAACGTTGCGAAAGCTTGTGAAAGTAGTCAAGTCGTTCCTCGGGTGTGAAATAGAACGCCGCCCACGTATCCATCACGACCGTCATCGCCGAGGGATCAGTCAAACCCAGCGCGTCATCCAAGCGCTCCAGTCCCCGTCCCGTCAAGATCGTCGCCGCGGGCCACGACGGTCGGGCCACGACGATCGCGTCAAAGCGCTCGTGCCGTCGGCGCTCTTCGGGCCACAGGCACGCCTTCAACCAAAGACGATCGTCCAGTCGCTCGAGGTCCAAAGGATGTGGATCGATCCCCACGCGTGAGAGCACCGCGGGCAGCGCGCTCGAACGATCGATTGGCGTACGGTCCTCACAGACCAACGTCAAGGGATTGCCGTCGTCGCGCTCGCGAACCGGGAACTTATCGAAGAAGAGATTGATGCCCGCCGACGTGCCCACGTCGACGAGATTGATGGACGACGCGCTACCCTCGACCACGTCGGCGACGACCGCTTGGATCACCGCGCTGCGACCGGGCTCATTGGTCTGCGTCGAGCGCCACAGTTCGTCACGCACCAAATCGGGCGTCCGGTGCAAGACGTCCAACACGACGCGCGCGGCGGCGCCGGGATCGTCGAGTTGACCGTGGCGCGCGGACTCATAGATCGGCCCGAGCTCGGCGTGACCGCGCAGCGCCGCCAGATGCAACGCCGCCAGAATGAGCATGGGGTTTCTCTGTTCGACTCGCACGCCCGCGAGAAGTTCAAGCGCGAGCAGGTCGTCTTCGAGTCCGGCGAGGAGGACGGAGTAGAAGGGCAGGCGCTCGTAGTCTTCGGGCGCCAGCGCAAAGTGATAACGCTTTCGCGCGTCATCGAGGTCAAGTTCGGACGTTTCGATCCTTCAATCTTAATTTGACCGAGAGATCCGTCGTCAACGAGGCCCTGATCGGGCCACCAGCACGTGGCCGCGCGGATCCATCCCTGGAACGAACGCCGCTAGCTCTTCACTGACGAGGTGCTCACGAGATGGCTATAAACCACGATGTTCGATTCGTAGTGGCCGGTGGCATGGTCGAAGGTTCCCCCACACGTGACGAGCTGGAGAGACTGGGTACCGTTCGAACCGTAAACCAACTTATCGGGGAAGGACGTCTTGGAGTACTCCACCACCCGGGTGACGGCGAAGCTCGTCACGGCGCCATCGGCCAGCACCACATTGATGCGGTCGCCAGCTTTGAGGTTCTTCAGATCGAAGAAGACGCCCGGGCCCAAATACGAGTCCACATGCCCGAGGATGACGGCCGAACCGACCTGACCAGGCGCCGCTCCGTCGATGTACCAACCAACCGTCGTGGTATTGGTGGGCACCATGACTTGGTGATTCGCTTGCAACCCGAGTTTGGTGACGCTCGTCGCGACCTGAATCGCGGGAATCGTCAGTCGCACGGGACGTGATCGGCTCAATGCCGGAATGGTCGTGGCACGGTGGGCAGTGACCTTGGCCGGGGTTGTGGCGAGCACGACCACGTTCGGCGTACTCGGTGCGCTCGTTGGCCATAGGCCAACGAGCGACACCGCACTAACAATCAACGCTGTCGCGGCTATGAGCCACCACGTCAGCTGGCGATACGAGTGCCTCTCACGAACCACGTGTGTGGCCACCGGATGAAGCACGGCCATGTTGGCGACGGGACCGCAAGGCGATTGACCCTGCGGCGAGAGCGACGGCGAGAGCACTAAATCCGATTAATCCCTTGGGCGTACCAGATCCTGACGCGCCACCCTCACCAGTTGCCGGTGCACCGACGGGAATTGTCGTAGAAGTCGTCGTCGTGTGATGAATCGTCGTCGTGGGCGCGACAGTGGNNACAGTGGTGGTCGTCGTGGGCGGAATGGTGGTGGTCGTCGTCGTGGTCGTAGTCGGGGTGGCCGCGCATGTTGCCGCCGTTATGTTGTTCCCGTCGAGAGTCACGGCACCGGTCTGAGCGAACACTGCGCCATTAACGGTCGCTCCGGTGTCCAGAGTCGCTGACGTCAGGGCCAGAATCGTACCGGCGAAGGACGTGGTGGTATTGAGCGTCGCCGAAGAGCCGACTTGCCAGAAGACATTGCACGCCTGGGCGCCGCCTTCGAGAACCACGGAACTACCAGGCGCCGTCGTTAGGGTCGAACCAGCTTGAAAGATGAACACGGAGTTCGCGTCACCGCCGCCGTTCAGCGTCACGGTGCCCGTTAGAGCCAGTGAGCTCGACGACGTATAGACGCCTGGGGTGTAAGTAATCCCGCCCACGTCGCCCCCGGCCACGGTCCCAGTGGACGACTCGCCCGCCGCGACGAGGTACGCCGCCGTCGCGGCGTTCTGGGCCGCTAGTGACGCCGCGTCGGCGGCGTCAGTCGTGCCAGAAACGGTGCCAGGCGGAAAGCCCGTAATAGACGAAGCCGCGCCCGGCGACAGTCCCATGTCGCCGGTGATCACGGAAGAACCGGTGTTGGTAATGGCGACGCCCGCGATCACCGCGTACGGCGCCGCGGCGCCCAAGGTCGGTGAGGTCGCGGCGAAGGCCGATGGGCCGCCGAAGCCCAGCACGGTCACGAATCCTAGGGAGGCAACGCCAAGAGCGCCAAGACCGACGCGCGCGCCAGAGAAGGAGCGTGGGCGGCGATGCAATCCTCGCGTCTTCCAAAAACTCATGCGGATGGAAGAGGGACCATTTACCGTGGGGGTGGAGCTCATATTCATCACTGCTCTCGGGAACGAATTAATTTCAACGTCAACGAGGTTGAAAACCGATTCCTAGCGTTAAAGGTTAGGCGGTTTCACGCTTTTCTACAAAACTCTTTCTTACAGAAGACTTAGAGGTGCTGGAGCGATGTCAGTAGTCAACAAATGATAGACAATACGACGTATATCAAGCAAGGGTGCAGCGTCCAATAGTGCCGACGAAGGGCTCCACCAAGGAGATGGATTAGTTGACCTTGATGGTCATCGAGCATCGCCAACCATCAGCATTCGCCGACAGCCATTCTTAATGGACGAACGAGCGCACTTCGAACTTCACGGACGACCGGGTGAGTCCTCTTCACCGCGAGGGATCAGGCGCTCATCGTCACCCGCGGAGGCGCCTGTCTCAGATGTCGAACGTCGTCGTTGACGTCGCATGTTGAGGCGCAATTGCGCCACGCGACACACTCCCACGGCGAGCACCACGATGGCCCCGGCCAACGCCGCGGCGAGTAACGCCACCGCACCGGGCATCCGCCCACTCACGGAAAAAAAGTTAACGCGCACGTCGCGTGTGTTCTGGGCGATGAAATCGACCAACCCGACACCAAAGAGGACCGCGACGAACACTGCCGCCCACACGGCGGAAATGCGGGTATGACGGAACCGCTCGCCGTCTCGGTGAGAGCTTCGCAAACGGCGGGAACGATTCTCCTGCTCGCCGGTCTCTGACGCCCCGAGCTCCTTCGAAGACGCATCGTCGTTCGACGTGGCTTCAATTTCGGGGCCATTATTTATCTCGCTCATGACATCACCATCTCCATTTCCGGGGGTTATCCACGAATGTACTTATCTTGTCGGTTTCAGGACGTGAGCACAACTAGCTCAACGATTGGGGTAAAGGACTAAATGACCTAGTCCCCAAAAACTGG
>PKXH01000022.1:0-16416 GCA_003133405.1 Acidimicrobiaceae bacterium
GGAGGTCGGCGCGTCAAAGTACGACACGGCGAGGTTCGTCTCGCCGAGGTTTTTCGGGTTGTGCGCGTAACTACAAATCATCCACTCACCGGTGAGTGGCTTGCCGCCGACCAGTATCAGCATCGTGCCCATCGTCACCCGCCCGTTGCTGGCACTTGTCCCGGTAAAGATCATCGACGTGCCGAGATCGGTGGTGAACAGCGAAGTCGGCACCGTCTGACAGGTCGGCGTATGGGTGGCCACGGTGGAGTGGGGGCGGATCATGACGGTTCCCGTCGTGGCCGTTCCTCTCAAAAGGAGGGGGCCATCGGTGCCGTTTTGGGAAAGTGAGGATGCGGACGCAATAGATATCGTGCATACCGCAATCAACGACGCAAGGGTGAACATAACTCCACTTTTCGATGACCTACGCACAATGGACCTCCCGGCTTCGGTAGCAAACGCACTATCGTGCTTAGTTTCAAACCTCCCAGCGACGCCGCCTAGGGACGAAGGTCCCTTTCTATTTCATGGGTTTATTCGGGGTTGTCTTGGAGAAGGTCAGTAGGCTGGCGTCTCTTCGCGTTGGGGCCCGCCACACCGGTAATCGCGAATTGTCGAGGCCATCTCGGGTGGGACGAAACCGCAGTGCCGCGGCCACTCTACGGGCACTAGGACAGAAAAGTTCCAACGTCAAGATGCCGACCAGAGCTACGGCAGTCTGCTTCGCGATTTCACTATGTCTGATCATGCCGACGTGGCGGGCGACCTCAGAATTCCAAAGGAGGCCCTACGCTTAAGTGAACGTGTATTTGGGGATTCCGGTGCCGGAGAATATGGGAAGAACGTTCATCGACGATTGGTCGACGCAGATTCTTATGGGGAAATTGTTCACTTCATCCGTTTCGCCAGCGGATTTGGGAAGAACCTGGTTGGGTGGCACGACTCTTATCCCCGCGGCCTCGACGCCGCTCTTACCGCAGATCGCTCCGGTGTCTTCGACTCCGAGGAGGGCGTGCGCCGTCTTTCCCGGCCCCACCGTCACCGTGTTCGGGGTGCTCCGGTCTTTCGCGGTCTTGCCAATTCGAACTCCGTTCTTGTCTACGGCCCACACACTGGGGAAGCCGTCAAATGTGCAACCCTTGGTTCCGGAATTACTGAACTCCAATTCGTAGTAGGTCGTGCCAGCGGTGCTCGAGCCTTCAACTGCGGCCCAGACAATCGTGTGGGCCGCGGAACACTTCGCCAGTGACGCCGCCGCGGCCGGAGCGCCCGCGACTAATGGCACTGCCGTCGCGAGTGTCGCCAGCAAGATTGTTGCGCCAGCCAGCGTGGCGCTTAAAGAGAACCATCGCTTCACACGAGACGTAAGTTTCATGGCTAAGCCTCAACTCTCTTATTTGCCTCGGGATGCGCCTGCACCAACGCAATCACTGAACTATTAGACCGTAATCTTATAGTGCGTCACTCGACCTTTTTGATCAGGCGAATTGGTTCGTAATGGAGTTTAGCGATTGCGCATTCGTTTCGAGATCATGGCTTAATGTAACTTCTCATCTCGCACATTCGACCTCATTGGCAGCTCCAGCGAGAATTGAACCCGCGCCGGCCCCTCGAAAGGGTGGACATTCGTAGGCGGCGGAGCGTGGTGAGGTGTCGTTCTTCGACGCTGGCCCCGCTCCTCGACCCGTGGCAATTCTCCCGGGGTTTGACAGGGACTGTGGCCCGAATAACTATCCTTGCTCCTGTGCTTGCGTTCAGCGATCAAACGGGTGTCACACTCGCCGAGGTCGGCTTCTTGTTGATCCTGTTTGCCGGTCTCTGGCTCGTCGCCTCACAAATTCCGGCCCTCAAGATGCATACGGCCAGAACGATCGTCGCCGGCCTCGCGCTCGCTTGCGCTGGGGTACTGCTGATTGTCGCCACGCGCTGGGGTCATTTCGCCTAACCATCGGGTGCGGGCCACCGATTCCGGGCGGCGTGTGGGTATCCCAAATCGGCTCGATGGGACATCCTTCTGGTAACCCATAGTCCTACGCGCTGGCTCTCGCGCTGGTCCGACCTCACTCGTTTGCGCAGGGCTACTCAATTCAACCCACACCATCGGCGGGAGTGCCCCTTAGGGCGACGGCGACGCCCCCAACCAATACAACGTCGTCACGCCAGACTCAAGAAGAGCTTCTGCAACCTGAGCACGATGTCGTCGGTGTCGCGCTCGGGGTCCACGAGGCACTCCTTCAGGCTGGCGGAAATGAGAGTGAACGCCGCGGTGTTCACTGCTTTGGCGACCGCCGCCATCTGGGTGACGATGTCCTCGCAGCTACGACCCTCTTCCAGCATTCGAACGATGGCCCCCATCTGGCCGTGCGCGCGCTTCACGCGCTTGGTGATGGCCTCAAGTTGCGCCTGGTCCTGGAGCACGTGCGGCGTCTTCTTGGTGGTCACGGCTTCTCCCTGTTCGATTTCCCGCCTTTTCAGTATCGCCGAGAACCCATCGCGACGCTGCCATCGAATTGTGCATATACCCCTACGGGTATACACTCCAGACAACGACGGGCGGCGGCGGCGCGTTGGGGCGCGCTTTCATCGGGATTGGGGTGTCAACGAACTTGGGCAGATTAGTGTCGCGGTGCTTCGCTCCGGAGGACCTCGGTGGTTGCGAAAGAGTCGCTTGTCAATTCCGAACGGGCGCGGACTTTCGGTCGGCGCCGAACACGAGGAGGTCACCGTGGATCGCTCCGGTCGAGAAGAATGAGCAAAGGAGAGGGGTAAGGACGATGTGTCATCAAGTGACGTGCGAGCGGTGTGCCAGGCCGACGTGGAGCGGATGTGGGAATCATATCGAGCAGGCGCTCGCCGACGTGCCGAATGACGAGCGGTGCACGTGCGATCAGGACTTCGCCTCGGCGTTGAACGCCGATTCGACTGAAGGTCCCTTCGTTCGCCTCTTCGGACGCGGATCGTGACCTCAGCCGCGCAAAACTGGCGTCAAGCACTCGACGCGTGGGCGCTGCCCGACGAGATTGTGAGTTCGGCGCCGCAAAGCCCGTGGATTCACCCGCCGGTTCTCTTCGAAGTCCCCGACCAGATTCAGCCGTCGCCCTCGCATGACCGCGCGCGCGAAGTCCTGTCTGCGGGCGCCACGGTGCTCGACGTGGGCTGCGGGGGTGGCATCGCGGCGTTCGCCCTGACTCCTCCGGCGACCCACGTTATCGGCGTCGACCACCAGCCCGAGATGCTGGTGATGTTCAGCGCGAACGCCGCCAAGCGCGGGGTCGCCTGTGAGACTATCGAGGGCTTCTGGCCGTCGGTCGCGAATCGGACCCCCGAGGCGGACGTNNGCCGACATCGTCCCGTTTCTTCGAGCCCTGGGCGACCACGCGAGGTATCGCGTGGTTCTTGAGATGCCCGATCACCATCCGCTGGCCTCGATGACCGAGGCGTGGCGCCATTTCTGGAAACTCGAGCGCCCGGAAGATCCGACGCCCTCGGACCTGCTCGATGTCCTTCACGAGATTGGCATCGACGCCCATCGCGAAAAGTGGAATGGGCCCATGCGGGTCGAGCAGAACCTGGATCAGGCGGCATATTTCACCCGTATCCGCCTCTGCCTGCCCGAGTCGCGCGAGAACGAGGTCCGTGAGTTTCTCGAATCGCACCCGGCGCCGGTGGAGCGCGAGCTGACCACGATCTGGTGGGACGCCGTGTCTCGAGCAGTGCGATGAGGGGCCGAAGACGTGACGGCGCTGCGACGAGCGCAAGTTCCGCCGCGGTCGTCGTCTACTGGCGCCCGGGGTGCCCCTTTTGTGCGTACTTGCGATGGGGCCTGCGACGTATGGACGTTGCGAGCCAAGAGTTGAACATCTGGGGCGATCCAAGTGCCGCCGCGTTCGTGCGGTCCGTCAATGGGGGCGACGAGACGGTTCCCACCGTGCTCGTTGGGGCGACCACCATGCGGAACCCGACGCCCCGTCAGGTGAGACGCGAAATCGAGCGCCAGTCACCGAGTCTTGGCGTGACGTGAAGGACCGGGTCATTTCTCGGTCGGCAACTCGCGAGCGACTGCGGCGGCGCCCGCCCAAAGAGGTGTCCTCAGCGTCGATGGGGGCGACAAGGCATTGCTAAAGGCTGCGCTAAGTTATCGCGATTAGAGTATATACCCCCNNGGCATGATCGAAAGTTCAGTGGCGCAGAAGGCCATGAAGTTACCCGCTGCTCGTTCGGTGCTCGTCGTGTGCGCGCATCCTGATGATGAGAGCTTTGGACTCGGCGCGGCGCTCGCCACGTTCGACGAATCGGGAACCTCGACCTCGGTCGTGTGCTTCACCCACGGCGAAGCGTCCACGCTCGGGATGGACACGCCCGAACTCGGACGTGTCCGAGCCGACGAGTTGGCCGCCGCAGCGAACGAACTAGGGGTCGGGGCCGTCGAGCTACTCCACTACCGTGATGGCCTCCTCACCGAAGAGCCCTTGGGCGAACTGACCGCACGAGTTCGTCAGGCCGCTAGGCGTTCCGGGGCGGACCTCCTGCTCGTCTTTGACGAGGGAGGGATCACTGGGCACCCCGATCACTGTCGGGCGACCGAGGCGGCCGTAGCGTTGGCGCGAGAACTTACACTTCCGGTACTCGCGTGGGTGCTGCCCGAACGCGTCGCGAGCGCTTTGAGCCACGAGTTCGGCGTAGGGTTCATCGGCCGCGCCGACACCGAACTCGACTATCTGGTCAGCGTCGACCGTGCACGCCAGCGCCGCGCGATCAACCAACACGTCAGCCAAGCCACTGACAACCCGGTGCTGCGACGGCGACTCGAACTGCAAGGCAGTCAAGAGGCATTCCGATGGCTCTTGGCACCATCTTGAGCGACGTCAGTGGATACCTCTTCCCGACGCCCGGTCGAACGGACAGAATGAAGCAAAGAGAAACACGGAAGGTCGGGGTGACCCACATGAGACTCCCGCTTGCGCTCGTTGGTGATGAAGTTCTCGTGCCTTGCGTGGATGGAGTGTCGCGCCGGTACGTTGGTCTCGACGCCGCCGCGTCGACGGGCGTGCTGCCTTCAGTGATGGACCGGGTCCTGGGGTTCCTGCCGTCGTATTCGAGCGTCCACCGAGGCGCGGGGTACAAGTCGCAAATATCAACGACGCAGTACGAGGACGCCCGTGACGCCGCACTTCGCTTCGCGGGGCGCGAAGGTCGCGATGATGTCGCGATCATCTGTCGCAACACGACCGAGGCCATCAACCACCTCGTTTACCGACTGGGTCTTCGCCCGAGCGACGTGGTCGTTACCACCGTTATTGAACACCACGCGAATCTGCTGCCGTGGTCGCGCGTGGCGACGTGCCGGTACGTGGAGTGCCTTTCCGACGGGACCTTCACCCTCTCCGACGTCGAGTCGGCTCTCGACGCGTCGCCCAAGCCCCGGCTCCTCACTCTGAGCGCGGCGTCGAACATCACCGGTTGGATGCCCCCGCTCGGCGAGATCATCGAAGCCGCGCACCTTCGCGGGATTCCCGTGGTGGTCGATGGCGCGCAACTGGCTCCCCACCGGCCCCTGCCGCACAACGCGGACTTCGTCGCTTGGAGCGGGCACAAGATGTACGCCCCCTTCGGCGCGGGCGTGCTAATAGGTCCACGTAGCGCCTTCAGTGACGGAGATCCGTTCCTCGCCGGTGGGGGAGCGGTCGATCTGGTGGATCTAAACGAGGTCGTCTGGACGGCGCCGCCCGAACGCGAGGAGGCGGGCTCTCCGAACGTCGTCGGGGCCGTTGCCCTGCACGCGGCGATTGACGCGCTCGAGGAGATCGGCTGGCCCGAAATCATTGAGCACGACCGACGCCTGGCGCGTGCGCTGCGCGATGGTCTCGCGGCGACTCCTGGCGTGCGGGTGCTCGGACCGGACCTGGCAAGTGACACCCTTCCGGTGGCGGCGTTCACGGTCGAAGGCGTTCCCTTCGCTCTCGTCGCGGCGCGACTGTCGGCCGAATTCGGTATCGGTGTTCGACACGGGTGTTTCTGCGCGCATCCTTACCTGATACGGCTTCTTGGCCTGAGTGCCGATGAAGTCGCTCAATTTCAAACCAACGTCCGTCACGGCGACCGGCGTTCGATGCCGGGCGCCGTTCGCGCGAGCTGCGGCATCAACTCGAGGGACGAGGACGTTCAGAGTCTGCTCGATGCGCTCACGCAGATCGCGTCCGGCCGTGAAGCACCGTGCGCCTATCACCAGGATCCGGTGTCGGGTGATTACTTTCCCGACCTGGCGAACGGATGGCTGGTCGACACGGGCTCGCGCGGCGGTTCGTGCTCGCCCGGATGAGGGCGCTTATCTCGAGAGAGCGAGCATTCCCCTACCGGATGGCGGGCTAGATCCTGACGTTCGATCTCTGATATCGGACCGTCCCGCGCGACGACTCGGGGCCCATGGCACCAAGAGAGGACTGCAACGGGGCGACTTGTATAGATACCCCAGGGGGTATATACTGTTATTCATAACCTGTCTAGTGCCGGTTGAGCAGGGCCTCCAAGCCCGGCTCGAGAAGGAGGAACCGTGAGTCTCATCAAGTTCATGTCGTCGAGGATCGGGCGCTTGCTACGCGTCGCCGCCGGGATGGCACTGATCATCGTCGGCCTCGAGTTCGGCGGCGGTTGGCTGACGCTGTCAGTCTTCGGGTTGATCCCTCTGTTCGCTGGAGCGCTCAACGTGTGCCTGCTGGCTCCGCTCTTGGGCCAGCCTCTGAAGGTTCGATAGTCCCATGTCGATCACTCGCGTCGAACGCGACAACTTCGGACAACCTGGGACCGTAAGGGAAGGCCCCATGCCTTCGACGGCATCGCACACGCTCGACGACCCGGAACAGCTCGCGGCGATTGGCAAGCGACTGAGGCGGGCCCACGGGCAATTAGGTGCCGTTGTCCGCATGCTGGACGAGGGCTGCTCGTGCGAAGAGATCGTCACGCAGATGGCGGCGGTGAGCAAAGCCGTCAACACCGCCGCCTTCAATTTGATCTCGGCGAGTCTCAAGGAATGCCTGGTTGACCCCAGTATCGACAGTGGTCCAATGACCGAGAAGTTCCAGAAGCTCTTCTTGAGCTTGGCGTAAGGGAGAAGAGTGAAAGTCGTCATCATCGGAGGCGTAGCCGGGGGAATGTCGGCCGCCACGAGGCTTCGTCGGCTCGACAACGACGCCGAGATCATCGTGCTCGAGCGGAGCGGCCACGTGTCCTACGCGAACTGCGGCCTGCCGTACTTCGTGGGTGGCGTCATCGAAGACGAGGACTCACTGCTGCTCCAAACGCCGGCCTCGCTATTCAATCGGTTCCGTCTCGACGTGCGCGTCGACACTGAGGCCGTCGCCATTGACGCTTCGACGAACACCGTCAGGGCGCGTGACCTCATCAAGGACAAGACCTACGAGATCGGGTACGACTTCTTGATCCTCAGCCCGGGTGCGTCGCCCATCATCCCGCCGATTCCGGGCATCGAGCGCGCGCTGCCCCTTCGAACCGTCGAGGACGTCGAGCGCCTCGTGAGCGAAGTCGACCGCGAGCCCAAGACGGCCGTCGTCATCGGTGCAGGCTTCATCGGACTCGAACTCGCGGAGAACCTCACGCACCGCGGCATCGCGACGACGCTCATTGAGGCGACGAACCAGGTCCTGGCACCGCTCGACCCCGAGATGGCGTCGCCGGTCGCTGACGAACTGCGTCGCCACGGCGTCACACTCCACCTCGGCGACTCGGTCGAAGCGATTACGCCTACTGACGTGCGACTCGCGTCTGGTCAGTTCATCGCGGCCGAACTCGTCATCGTGGCCATCGGGGTGCGACCTGAGACGGGACTCGCGCGACTGGCGGGTCTCGCGATCGGCGAGCGCGGCGGCATCGCCGTCGATGAGTTCAACCGCACGAGCGTCGAGAACGTGTACGCGGTCGGTGACGCCGCGGAGAAGGCTGACGCCCTCGACGGATCGGCGACCCTGGTGCCGCTCGCCAACATCGCCACTCGTCACGGGCGCGTCGTCGCCGACCACATCGCTGGTCGAAGCGTGCGACCCCGCACCACCATTGGCACCGCCATCGTCAAGGTCTTCGACCTCACGATCGCGACGACCGGCTGGAACGAGAAGCGACTCAGCGCGCAGGGCCGCTCGTACTTCGCGGTCCACACCCATCCCTCCTCGCACGCCAGCTACTATCCCGGGGCGAAAGCCATGTGTCTGAAGATGCTCGTGGATCCGTCGACGGGCGAGATCCTCGGTGCCCAGGGTGTCGGCAAGGAGGGCCTCGACAAGCGGATCGACGTTCTGGCGACGGCCATGCGGGCCGGCCTCACGGCCCCGGAGCTCGCGGACCTTGAACTCGCCTACGCGCCGCCGTTCGGTTCGGCGAAGGACCCCGTNNCAGTGGCACGAGGTCGATGAGTACCGCGCACGGGGAGCGCAACTCATCGACGTTCGCTCGCCCGAAGAGTTCGTGCTCGGCACGTTGCCCGGTGCGATCAATATCCCGGTCGATCAGATTCGCGAGCGGGCGGGCGAACTCGAGGACCGCGACATCGTGGTCACCTGCCAGGTTGGCCAACGTGGCCACGTGGCGACGCTGCTGCTCAACGAACTTGGTTTCCACGCGAAGAACCTTGACGGTGGCTACCGGACCTGGCACTGCTCGCCTGCCGCGACCGAACTCCAACCAGTCAGCTGAGCGTCCAATCAGATCTACCAGTGCATCAAGAGAGAAAGGCAATACCGATGTGCAGAAAAGCAACGTGTAGGAAGTGCGGCATGGCCACCTGGCGGGGATGTGGGAACCACATCGAACAAGCTCTGGCCGGCGTGCCGAAGAATCTGCGGTGCTCGTGCGCCAAGAACAGCGCAGCGCCGAGTAGCGGCGGGGGCCTGTTCGCTCGCCTTCGAGGTCGTCGACCCTAGAGGGTTCATCGGCATCGGGCGTGTCAGCTCAAGTCTGCCTTTGATCGAGGAGAGCGGTTTTGGAAGAGTGTTCAAATATGGGCTCCCCTTGAACGATCTCTGACTGGCGAATTCGCTTCTGGCTCGCTGACGTGGAAGTGGGTCAGAGTGCGAGAAGCCTGCGGCTCAATTCCTCGAGTTAAGCCTCGTCTCGTGGGATTGGAAATATACGGTGCGTTTGTGGACGTGGAGTCGATTATGACCATTGAACCCCTTTTCACTGCTTTGACATCATCGGACCCTTCGTTCGATTGTGGACTTTGACCGCATGATTCCGGTAGAGGCGAAGAGTCCGCGTTGCTACCGTCGAAGGCATGCACACCGTCATCGCGCCAAGGATTCTGTATCTTGGAACTCCAGTCGTTCTTATCAGCACCATGAATCAAGATGGTTCTGTGAATCTCGCCCCGATGTCGTCGGCCTGGTGGCTCGGCCTGACTGGGGTACTGGGCCTCGGGACCCGAGGCCAAACTTTTGCCAATCTGCAACGAGAGGGCGAGTGCGTCTTGAATCTCCCTTCCGTCGAGCAGGTCGGAGCGGTAAACCGTCTCGCTCTCACGACGGGATCGGATCCTGTTCCGCCGTACAAGCAGGAAATGGGCTTTCGCTACGTGAAGGATAAGTTTGCGGAGGCGGGACTTACCTCGGGACCTTCGAGCACGGTGCGCCCAACTCGAGTCATGGAATGTCCAATCCAGTTAGAAGCGAAGGTCAACGCCATTCATTTGATCGGGGCCGTCGAGGAGCACTCGGCGTGCGTCGAGGTACAGATTCAACGAGTACACGTCGCAGAAGAGTTGCTCGACTCGGAGTTTCGACACCACATCTCCCCGGATCGCTGGCGGCCATTGATTATGAGTTTTCTCGACTTCTATGGGCTAAGTGATCGAATCCACCCTTCGCGACTGGCCGAGGTGTTTTGATGAAACAGATTGCGCGGGCGAAATGGAGCGAGCTTGAAGAGCAACGCTGGCGCTCGGTGGAGCAACGATCTGGTGATGACGACGGCCGATTCGTCTTCGCCGTGCGCACCACGGGCGTCTACTGTCGGCCCTCGTGTCCGGCGAGACGTCCACGGCGCGAAAACGTCGAATTCTTTAGTGAACCACAGAGTGCGCGCGCCGCGGGGTATAGGGCGTGTCGTCGCTGCGCGCCAGACTCTGACCTACGACGCATCACGGAGTGGGTGACGATACTCTGTCGCCGCTTGGAAGAACCCGGCGGTGCGCCCACGCTGAGGGAGATGGCAGATCTCGTCGGGCTTAGCCCATCACACGTGCAGCGCACGTTTACTCAAGAAATGGGCGTGAGTCCACGCAAGTACGGTACGGCCTGTCGTATGGAACGTCTGCGTAGCGAGTTGCGCAGTGGTGCGGAGGTGACCTCGGCGGTGTACGACGCCGGCTTCCGATCGAACAGTGTGGCGTACGCCCAAGCGAAACCCGCACTAGGCATGACTCCTCGACGATGGCGCGATGGCGGTCAAGGCGAAGAGATTTTCTACACGATTCTTGCGTCGGATCTGGGCCACGTGTTGGTGGCGGCCACTTCTACGGGACTCGTGGCAGTACGCATTGGCGAGGAAGCGCAGCTCGTCGGCGAAGTATGCGCGGAGTTCCCGTTGGCTGACATCCGTCGTGATGATGCGTTGCTTTCGCAGGAATCACATGCCGTGTTGACGCGCACGCTTGGCCTCGCGAACGCGCCGCACCTTCCTCTGGACATCGCCGCCACGGCCTTTCAGGCACGCGTGTGGAGTGCGCTTCAGGTTATCCCTCTCGGTGAGACTCGTTCCTACTCGGATGTGGCGAAGATGATCGGGGAACCAACCGCCGTACGAGCCGTGGCTAGAGCGTGCGCGAGTAATCCCGTCGCTCTCGTGATTCCGTGCCATCGGGTGGTGCGTTCCGACGGTTCTTTATCGGGGTATCGCTGGGGAGTGGAGCGCAAAGCCAATTTGTTGGAGCGCGAGAGACGCTCTACGGAGTCTGAAATTCGTTCGTAACTTCGTGGGTGGCGATCGTTGCCGAGGGCGGCCGATGTTTTTTCAGGCGACGCTGATTGCGTACTCGTGGATCTTCCGTAAGTCGAGGTCGGGAATGCCGTTCATACGCGGGCTTTAGGTAGCGTCGGGATTGATTTGGCTGACTCTTCAGAGCCGACTAGAACTGGGTGGTTTAGTCTCAAGTGCTGGCTACACCGCTGATTTGGGACTCTGGGAGGACTCGTCGAGATGGAATGTGCGGATTCGGAACACGCGCACACCGTCGCATTGGGTTCGTAGGCTATGGGCATGGTGGTTTCTCGTTCATCTACCTTGGGTCCCGCCTCTCGGCCGGTCGCGATCCCCTCGGGATTCGACACGTCCAACGACGTGAAAGCTCAAGGCGAAGTCGAGCTTCCAATTCATATCTGGTGGTCAGAGCCAAAACGCGTCTTTGATCTGCGAAGTCCTAAGGACCGATTGCGGGTTTGCGAACTCGTACTTTCAGAGGGCGACGAAAACGATGTTCGCCTGTACGTCCGCTTCGACGATCTTAAGTCTTCCTGGAATCAACTTTTTTTGCCGCGGCACGTTCGCGACGCGTGGGAAAGAAAGTATCGGCAACTCAGTAGCGTCAATTAGGGTGCTCACTCCACTGCAACAGAGAATCGCCGCCTTAGTGGCGGAGTCGTTGGTGGGCTCTGACTTCGCACTGGCTGGGGGCGCCGCACTCATCTCGCAAGGATTGGTTGAACGCCGAACCAACGATTTGGATTTCTTCGGCTCTTCTGAAGAGGCCCTGGCTCAGCGATTCCCAGAAGTTGTGTCGTCCTTGAGACGGGAAGGATTCGAAGTCGAGATTCGACGATTCACACCCCAATTTGCCCGCATTGTGGTGCGGGGATCAGATTCTGAAACGGAAGTTGATTTCGGATTGGATGGTCGGCTCTTTCCCCTTGAGCAAGGAGAGTTTTCCCCAGTATTGGCGAGCAAAGAGTTAGCAGTTGACAAGGTGTTGGCGATATTTGGGCGAGCGGAGGCTCGGGACTTTGTTGATCTCTACGCACTTGAGCAGTTTTTCAAACTCAAGGATCTCTTCGTCTTTGCGGCCGAGAAAGATCATGGGTTTGACATCGGGGTATTTGCGGATATGGCAAGGCGTGCGACGTTGCTAGATCCATCAGAATTCAACTTGGGGGCTTCGGAGTATCGGAATCTTTTAATGGAAGTGGAGAGATGGCGCGAACTTGCGCTTGGTCTCGTCCGACAGCGAGATCGAGGTCATGGGCTCGAGCGATGACTCACAATTGGCCCACCTTCTGTCCAAAACTCAGAACTCGATGCATGATTGAATATTGTCACTCTTGTCAATGATTATCGTTGCTTGGTCTTCGGGATAGTTACTCTTTAGATCGGTCCGGGAGGATCTTTGCCGGTTATACAGGGGACGATCGGATGAATCATGATTCCTCCGCACCAGTTATAACTCGAGCCCTCGGTCAGCGAAATGTGGATAGGAGTTTGCGAGCGGGGCAACATTCCTACGGCGTTCTTGGTGGAAATACAGTGTGCACTTGTGGCCATCTCATTGCCGTCCATGAAGAACGATGCGACATGTTTACCTTTGCTCAGAGTTACTTTCGGAAGTGAGATTCCCTTCGCCAAACCGCCGAGCCAATTCCCGTCTGGTGTGGCGCGATCGGTTTCTCCAACTGACAGTCTTGCGCCAGATTCTGCATAGAAATGAAAGCGTGGGTATCGCTTAAGTGAGCAGTCTTGTCGCGAATCACTCGTAATTGAGAAGAGAAGATTCACACTGCCCGCACCCGCCAGAACTCCGCTTTGAGATATGTGGATAACAGATGGTGAACAACTCGGAACTGTCGACGACGCCGTTGCGGTTTCGAGCGGCACAATCGATGAGATAAGCAGGACGGCTACAGCGAGCACGATCCTCTTCATGGACCAAGTCAAACATGCTTGTCCTTGGCACCCCCAGCGAGATTCGGACCCGTGTCGACATCTTGAAAGGGCGCACGTCGTAGTGCGGGACGAGTAGTGAAAATACTGGTCAAGGTTGATTTCTCGCATTCACAATTTCTGTTTTTGCGATTGCGGGCGCTCTACGGGCGTTAAGACGGGATCGTTTTGAGCGAAAGGGCGGAGCCATGTTGAATGTCTGGCACCGTCGCCGGTTTCTTTGCGTACTTCGTTGTTAGCGCGACAACCCGGTACCGCGATCCCGTTCGTGCCCCTCTGGGAACATTTCCTGGAGCAGGTATTGAACCCTGGGCAGAATCCGATGGGCTGGATAGTATGACCTCAAAAGATCAAGACCTTGCTCGGCGGTCGTGAATCCACAGAGCTTGTACAACTCGCGAATGTCGTCTTGATCCCGTTCGACTCGCGACGCCATGAGTTTCATGGCTAAAAGGTATTGGGGCGACGCCGCCGCGACGCTGAGGTGCTGGCCCTCGTAGACACCTATTTGATTCTCGTCCTCGCCGGGCAAGAACGCTTTTGCACCATCGTTCAGCCAGTCGGGCTCGAGATTTAACCGTTCAGCCACTCGTGATGCTGCTGTTCGCACTTCGCTGGACGGCACAAAGACGGCGTCGACATCGGCGGTCGTTCTGCGGGTGTCGTAGGCAATCGCCATCGCAGCGCCGCCGACGATGAACTCTTCGCCTCGAACGTTGAGGACTTTCAATTCCTCGTCAAGCTCCCCCAGGGCTTGGAGTAACTCTCGACGACCGAGAAGCGTCACTACGCGTACTCCAGCGCGCCCTGCGTTACGAAAACGCCCCGGCGAGCGAGGGAAATTGGACTGTGCACAAGTGCGTCGGCGTGCAGCGATGCCACGCCCGAGACAAACCACCATTCGTTCAGAAAGTAAGGTTCACCGTTCACCCACGTTGGGGCAACCACCCCATGCGACGCGCACGCAAATTCGACAATCCCGGCTAAGAGGGCGTCGTAGCGGTCGCTACCCGTGGTTTGGGGCGGCTCTCTTGTAATGCGTCGGCGAGTATCCCAATCAGACTTGTCATATCGCTCTAAGAAACGAAAGGCTAGTCGAGTGGCTGCGCTGGAATCTCCCTTTGCAAGGCAGGTCGCAATCTCCTCGGCCAACTCACACACAGAGTTTTCTTTCCACACCATGGCCTTATCGTAGGGCTCGTACCTTACAAAAGGGGACGTCAATAGAATGGCCAGACATTTCGCGCCACCGGGTCATCTTGCGAAATTCTGACGCGCACATAGACGGTCAAAGTTTTTTGGCACCCCTTCTGGGTTTGACTTCGAACTCTGTGCTGGGGGTCCTGGTGACGGTCCAGCGCGTTCAATCGCTGGGTTCTGCCTAGAGGACGCCGGAAACCTCGTGCACATCCCCGCAAGGGACGCCGAGGGCGGCGTGGTGGCTACGTACGGCCTCGGCGTCGGGTGCCTCGAGCAGGCAGTACACGTGACCGCTGGCGTTGTGGAACAACTCGACCTGACGGACGCCGAACTGGTCAACTTTGCCGTCTTTAGTTTCTTGCGAGATTTTCTGAATTGCCTCCTCGGGCAACTTGAGGTCATCGTGAAAGTCCATGAACTGTGGCACTAGTTATCCCCTTGCGTAGAGAGCACGCTCGGGGGAGCGAAGCCCTGGCAGATCTCTTGACTCGGGCAAACTACACCCAAAGCGCGTGGCTCGCACACCCAACGGGATTCAAACTCGTGCCGCCACCTTGAAAGGGTTGAACCTCACCAGCTGGTTGATTAGTATAAGTGCTGATCAACAGTTACTTCTTCCAGCGATGAGTCTGTGTGTTTTTAACTCCGGCGCTCTACGGGCGCTATGGCCGGGAACCCTTCAGCCGAATGTAGATGCGTTCCGTAATTTGAGAATTGCTACGACATGGAGATGTAAAACGCTGGAAGGGAAATTCGACGAACCTCGCGATCTCATCCCGGAGAACCCCTCTTCCGAGTGGTCTTTCTTACCTCCGCGTAACATTTTCTAATCACCTCAGGTTGTACTTCACCGAGGTCCTCTTGCCGTTGGCCAAGATGATGGTGAATGAGTGCACACCCGTCTTCACGCCGACCTTTACGGTGACCTTGACCGTGAGCAACTGGCCGCTGTCGCCAATAACTATTGCGGTGACGCCCGCGACGTTGCTGATGACCCGTGGCCGGCCGTAGAAGTACGAGCCCGCGATCTTGACCGTCGTGGTTCTACCAACCCACACCGCGCCAATGACATGAGTGGCCACAGGGCCAGGTATGACGAACCTCACTGTAGTGGCCGATGAGGAGATGGCCAGGTTGGTGATCGAAGCTGCCTTGGTTGCGGTCACGACGCACGTTCCAATGCTCGTGACCGTTAGTGAACTTCCCGACACCGCGCAGCCGGCCGCCGTGCCGTTCGTAACGATGAAGGTAACCGCGCCTGTGCCGGAACCACCACTCGTCAAAAGAGTGAGCGCTATTCCCAGGGTTCCTGAAAGGGATGTGATGTTAAGAACTGCCTGCGTTCCTTGGCTATCCGTGGCACTACTTGTTGCCGTTGTCAGATTTCTCGAGGTGTCCGTGGCCGTGAGAGTGCACGAACCCGTCGAGCTAATTTCGAGCGCGCTAAAAGTGGCGACGCCAGCAACCGCGGTTGCCATAGCGGTGCCTCCAAGGGTGCACGAGGACGTGATCGTCACATTGTCCGTGCCGCCGGTGCCCGTGGGGATCACGTTGCCGTAAGCGTCTTCTACGGAGACCTTAAGAGTCGCAAGGGCTGTTCCTTCGTTGGCGGTAGCAGGTGGCTCGGTCGTAAAGGCGAGCGTGGCGGGGGCACTCGCACTTACTGTCACCGACGTGCTTGTTGCGGTCGTCAGATTTCTCGAGGTGTCCGTAGCCGTGAGGGTGCAGGCGCCCGCATTGTCAATAGCGAGTGCGCTAAAAGTGGCGACGCCAGCAACCGCGGTCGCAGTAGCGGTGCCTCCAAGGGTGCACGAGGACGTGATCGTCACATTGTCCGTGGCACCGGTGCCCGTGGGGATCACGTTGCCATAAGTGTCTTCTACCGAGACCCTAAAAGTCGCGAGGGACGCTCCGGCGGCGGCGGTCGTAGGTACCTCGGTCGTAAAGGCGAGCTTGGCAGCCACACCCACACTCACCGCGACCGACGTGCTCGTTGCGGTCGTCAGAGTTCTCGAGGTGTNNTGCAGGCGCCCGCATTGTCAATAGCGAGCGCGCTGAAAGTGGCGACGCCGGCAACCGCTGTCGAAGTAGCGGTGCCTCCAAGGGTGCACGAGGACGAGATGGCGATGGAGTCCGTGGCGCCGGTGCCCGTGGTGATTACGTTGCCATAAGTGTCTTCTACCGAGACCCGAAAAGTCGCGAGGGACGCCTCTTCGTTGGCGGTCGTAGGCGGCTCAGTCGTAAAGGCGAGCTTGGCGGCCGCACCCACACTCACCGCGACCGACGCGCTCGTTGCCGTCG
>PKXH01000022.1:16454-16631 GCA_003133405.1 Acidimicrobiaceae bacterium
TCACCGCGTCCGTGGCGCCGGTACCCGTGGTGATCACGTTGCCATAAGTGTCTTCTACGGAGACCCGAAAAGTCGCGAGGGACGCTCCCGGGGTGGCGGTTGTTGGTGGTACGGTCGTAAAGGCGAGCTTGGCGGCTGCACCCACACTCACCGCCACCGACGCGCTCGTTGCCGTCG
>PKXH01000022.1:16655-23651 GCA_003133405.1 Acidimicrobiaceae bacterium
GTCACCGCGTCCGTGGCGCCGGTTCCTGTGGTGATCACGTTGCCATACGTGTCTTCTACGGAGACCCTAAAAGTCGCGAGGGACGCCCCCTCGTTGGCGGTCGTAGTTGGCTCGGTCGTAAAGACGAGCTTGGCGGCCGTACTGGGGCTCACCGCCACCGACGTGCTCGTTGCCGTTGTCAGAGGTGTTGAAGTGTCCGTCGCCGTGAGGGTACAAGATGTGCCAGTGTCGATTGCGAGCGCGCTGAAGGTGGCGATGCCATCAATCGCCGACTCAACCGCGGTGCCGCCAAGGGTGCACGAGGAAGAGATGGTGATGGAGTCTGTCAAGTCCGTGGTGGCCGGGGCGTTAGTCCCGTCCTCAATTAAGACTTTAAAAGTCGCGAGGGTCGCTCCGGCGACGGCGACCGTGGGTGGCTGGGTCGTGAAGGAGAGTTTGGTAGCTGTAGCCGCCGACGCCGGGGATGCGGAAATGAACACCAAACCAGTCGCCAAAAGGGTCGAACACGCCCCCAGAGTTAGGGCTGCCGTCAGCGTTGAGCGAACCGATCGGCGGCCACTCCTATGATTTGACATTTGTTTCACGGACGTCTCGCTCTCACTTAACTAATTGACTTGCAACTTCAAACAATGCTCTCCATCAAGGCCTATCACTGAAGTGGACTTCGGAGATTGGACATTCTGTGGAACCGGTGGAGTGAAGACTTGAGTTTGCACGGATGTTGGTGTCCGATGAGGATTGTCACTAGACCGTAACGACAGACGGAACTCTGTCAAGACGATGCTGCTTCAGTCGCCGCTCTTTTTCTCATGGTGCTCGCTGAAGCGCAGGATAAATGGGCCCGGGAAGGGGGGAACTACCACCCCGACACCTACGTCGAGGGAGTTCAAAGTGTCATTGAAATCTGCCCGGCGAGAGAACTGTTTAAGATCACGTGCGCCACTTTGACCTACTGGGCGATATCAACAACTATTTATCTCGAGTATCCAGGTCACTGTCACTCATCCGGGAATGACTTACGCAAGACAACAGGGCTATCGCAGCGACGGGGTCGTTTTAATCATCCAATCTCACGAATGACTTCGGCGCTTCTCCGGCGCTTATTGGCGTTAAACAGAGGTCATTCGTCGTCACAGTCGGTCATTCGTGCACACGCCGAAGCTCTTGAAATTACCGCGCCTCCCATCTAGATCGGATAAAACCGTTCGGTCACATATTTATCACAATTGACCGATTGTGTTGGCTCCGGCTATCTCGAGGTCGTCCATTTCTCATATGCTCAGGTGCCATATCTTGAGCATGGAATTTGGTGAGCCGCGCAGCGAGAGCAAGGTTTGGGATGGCCATGGCAATGAATTGCGTGGACACCCAGAGTTGCGTTTGCTTCGATTAACACATTGACCTGTCATGGCAAATGGCTTCATTGGCCGTCATCGCAGCCGCATCTTCCTTCAGACTTCCAATAGGTCGCGGTTAAATATGCTCACCACCAACCAGATTCCTGATGTCGGTGCAATTCCGACATCCATAGCCACTGGTCATGACACCCGGGCGTAGGCTCGACTTAGCATGCTTGGGAGGTGCGTGGATGAAAACCTCTGTTCGTTCCCATTGCCATCTCGCAGTAATTGGGGCGCTCCTATTATCTTGTGTCGCGGTCGCCACAGTCGTCAGCACGTCGACTTCGACCGCTTCGCAACCACGCGCGGGGGCGGGTTCGCTCTCAGGCGTCAACGTTTTTGGTTCCGGCTTCGACCGACCGGACGCCATCACCGTCGGCGCCGGCCATGTCTGGGTGGCCAACGCCAACGGAAACTCGGTGACCGAAATTTCGTCCTCGACCGGCGCGTTGACGCAAGTCCTCGAGGGCGCCACCTTCGGATTCAACTACCCCGCTGCCATCGCCGTCGGCGCCGGCCATGTCTGGGTGGCCAACGCCAACGGAAACTCGGTGACCGAAATGTCGTCCTCGACCGGCGCCGTTGTTCAAATACTTGCGGGCTCGAGTTACGGATTCAATCTCCCCGACGCCATCGTGGCCGGCTCCAACCACGCCTGGGTGGCCAACGCCAACGGAAATACAGTCACTGAGATCTCGACCTCGACCGGCGCGTTGACACGAATCATCCACGGTACCCTTTACGACCGCGACTATCCGGATGCAATAGCTTTAGACGCCAAGCATGTCTGGGTGGCGAACTACGGGCAGACGCCTGATTTTGGTGGCTGTTGCGTCGCTCTGAGTTCGGTGGCCGAGTTCAAGGCCCCTTCGGGCACGGTGCTCAAGGTTCGTGCTCCCGCCAACAAATTCGAAGCACCTTCCGCCATCGCGGTTGCGGCCGGTCACGTTTGGGTGGCGAACGCCAGTGACATCAACGGCGGCGGAGGTGATTTTCTTACCGAGCTCAATGCCTCCACCAGCGCTTTCGTCGGCATCTTGAACGCCAAGGCGTACGACTTCAACTCTCCGTCATCCATAGCCTCCGCAGGCCCCAACCTCTGGGTGGCGAATTTCGTTGGTAACACGGTGACGGAACTCTCGGCCGCCACTGGCGCCTTGGTCCGAGTCATCACCGGTTCGAACTACGGTTTTGACGGGCCGGCAGCGATCGGTTCGGATGGCACGCACCTTTGGGTGGCAAATAAGAACGGCAATTCGGTCACCGAGTTTCCGACCTCCTAGTTTCAATCCCATCGCCTTCACAAAACCTTGCGCCATTCATTGCTGCCCACAAGCATCGTCGTCATCCGATGAGTGGTAAAGGTGCAGACGAATTCTCTTCGGCGTTCTTAAAAGTTTCCGCTACGACGCAGACACGAATGTTGTCGTGCTCGATCCCCAAGCCGCGAAGGGGCCCGCCTGTTCATCCCGGTCGAAAACCCAGTAAGAGCGATTCTTCTTTAAGATTGCTCTGACCCAGGTGAACATATGGTGGCCCCCGATGACTTTCGGAACTGCCGCCTCAAGGATTACTCTCCTACGCGGCGTGATTTTCGACGCGCCACAGTTCGGCTTACACAGATTCTTCATTTAGAGACCGAATCCAATAGCTGAGATGGCTCCCCAACGTGTCCACTTGATCGAGCCAAAGTACTCATTGCCGTCGACACAACTGAGCATGATCGTGGTTGGACGCACTTGGAGTCTTGGATAGCACGCGATGCCAGTGGGCAGTTGAACGGTGCCTGTGGACGCACATGATCCGTCGGCCACTAGCAGCGACACTGCCGACGTGGGCACTGAGGCAACGACCAGGGTGGCAATGAGTTGAGGCTTGACGGTCATGATTCGTTTGGCATGCAATGCTGACCCCTCCTCTCATGGGCGACTTCCGTGTACGTAACGAAGTGATCATCGAAATCTTCAGTTGTATATATAGGTCAGGGGTGGGCTTTCTCCGGAATCAACCCAATGTTCCGTTCCATCCCTTGCAGTACTTTTGCTCAGCGAAGTTGTTTCGAACGGCTAAGGGCATCTTCACGAGTGTCTTGAGCGGTCCGCAGTCCACGCTCCATGGCCCGTAGACGTCGATCCAATGTCCGTTCACCCAATGTGCGAAACCTTCGCCCGTGTCCTCACCGCCGTCGGTGCGAAACGCGACGCCATAGTAGACCCACGTCGGATAAAGGGGCGAAGCATCGAAGCTGAACTGGTTGATCCTGACGCCAGTGTGAGCGTCCAGCATCTGCAAGAGCGCTGCCTTATGAGCGTTTGCTGAGAACGAGGTCTTACCGGAAGCGCCACTGGTGCTTGGATGCGTGAATGCAGTGACAAATGCGGTGAGAATCACAAGTGCGATCAGTCGAGAGATGCGAATGCGTGACGACATCATGTCTCCAGTTACTGACGAACGGTCACCACCGTAACCTGACCTAGCACCCCTAACGGTGAGTGGAAATCCCGTGGGACTTGTCACCTTCTCAACTCAGCCCGGCCTCGATTCGTCGGGTCTTGGGGCTCGACGGGCCTGGATGGCGGGTTACAAACGCGGTTGGCCCTCACTGCTGAAGGTGGCGAGGTCGCCAGAATGTGACTTTAGTCCCTATCGAGACCGTCGTCTGACGATTGACTTATGAATTGCAACGCTCGATAATAATTTTGTGGGCTAGCGGTCGGCGGCGGACCGAACGGTCATCGCGGCGTTGGAGGGGGGACGGTATGGGTTCGATTCATTTCTCGCAAGGCGTTCGCTTTCGTCGAGGGACTCGCGCAAGAAATGTACGGGTGACGGCTCCTTCTACATGGTTGAAGCTTATGGCCGGATTTTCTGTCGCGACAGTGTTTGCTTTGACGTTCGTCTTTGACGCACCGGCCGTCGCGGCGCGAGTACCGCTGGTCTCGAGCCTCCTTGCGTCGCCTGGCATCACGCAGGTAGCCACTGGCGCGGGCTCGCTTAGTTGCGCCCTCTTCGGCGGCGGTACCGTGTCGTGTTGGGGCGCGAACAGTTACGGGCAACTCGGCAACGGCTCGACGCAGAACTCTTCTACACCCGTGAGTGTGACAGGACTGACGGGCGTGACACAGGTTTCGGCGGGGAACGATCACGTCTGCGCGCTGTTGAACATTGGCACGGTTGAGTGTTGGGGCGATAACGCCTCGGGACAGCTCGGTAATGGATCGACACTGAGTTCGTGGCTCCCGGTGGTGGTGACCGGTCTAACCGGAGTGACGCAGATCAGCGCGTACGACAGCCACACGTGCGCGTTGCTTAGCGCGGGCACCGTCGAGTGTTGGGGCGACAATACTTACGGCCAACTCGGCGTGAGCGGGGCCGTTGCCTCCGAAACGCCCGTCGCCGTCCCCAACCTCTCGGGAGTCACGCAGTTGGGCACAGGCGCGGGCGCCAACTACACCTGCGCTTTGTTGAGTAGCGCCAAACTCGACTGTTGGGGCGACAACGGGTCAGGTCAGCTGGGAAACGGCAACGAGAACAACTCGTCTATACCGGCAACGGTAGAGGGACTTTCCGGAGTCGGCTCGCTCGGCGGCGTGGCTCAAGTGGCACTTGGCAGCTCGCAGTCGTGCGTGTTGCTGTTAACAGGAACCGCCGACTGCTGGGGGTACAACTTTTTGGGTGCTCTGGGTAACGGCTTCATGAGTTCCAACGTTCCGATTCCAGTTATCGGGCCGACTGGCATCACCCAAATCACGAGCGGAGGAGACGGCCAAAGCTGCGTGATTCTCACCGGGGCCACTGTCGACTGCTGGGGTAACGATTATTGGAGCGAGGCAGGTAACGGCGTGAGCGGCCCCGGCAGCAGTAGCCCGGAGCCGGTGACCTTCCCGGCGAACGAGCCAACGAACGTCACGGCGGTGGCCCAACCGGGCGGGGCGGTGATCTCATGGACGCCTCCGCAAAACTACGGCAGTGCGACGATCACGAGTTACGTGGCGTCGGACGGGAGTGGGCACAGTTGCACGTACTTCGTGGCCTCACCAGAAACCGACACCTGCACTGTGGCGTTTCTGGCGAACGGTTCCTCCTACTCGTTCAGCGTCACGGCCGTCAACGCGGTTGGACCGAGTATTGCGTCGCTTGCGGCGCCGTCGGTCACGCCAGCCACCGTGCCCGACGCCCCCTCGAACGTGACGGTGACCAACGCGACGGCGTCAACTACTAGCGGCTCGATGGCGGTCTCTTGGAACTCGCCGGACACCGACGGCGGCTCGCCAATCACCTCGTATACGGCCACTGACGGGAACGGACACAGTTGCACCTACGTCGTGGCCTCGCCGGAGACCGACACCTGCACCGTGAACAACCTCGCCGTGGGGACTTCTTATTCGTTCAGTGTCACGGCGATCAACTCCGCGGGGACCAGTTCGTCATCGGCCATCTCCAATTCCGTGGTGGCACTACCGCCGCTGCCGACCAGCGTGACGATCTCCTTCGCGAGGACCGGCAAGACGCTCAGTGCCGCCTCGATGACGTCGCTCAAAGCGCTCTGCGCCAAATTGGTTGCCGGGGCTCAGGTCGTTGTCACCGGCTACGCGAGGGGCAACACGGCGCTGGCCCGTGCACGGGCGCTGGCCGTCAAGAACTTCATGGTCGAACGAGTGGCGATCCACGTGACGACGAAGACCGATACGCAAGTGACGAAGAACTGGGCGGTGGTCGCGGCGACAAAGCAGTGAAGGAGGTTGTACACCCGCCAACTACGTTGTATCCGTGAGACAGTTGCCAAGATCGTGGTTGGCCGTCCTTGCTCTGGTGGCCATTTTGCCGTTCATGGTCACTACGACTTCAGGCTCCGCGGCTGTCGCTGTCCGTTCTCCCTGTCATGCCCCACGAATGATTGGCTTGACGGTTACAGCGGCCCGCGGTGAAGCCGAGCAAGCGGGCTGTCACTTACGGCTGACGGGGGCCTCAGTACAGATGCCCAAGATTCAGACGATTCGTAAACAAAGTGCTCGCCCAGGGCAGCTTACGAAGCTCTTGACCGTAACCGTTAACCCGCTCTGTCCGAGCTCGGGGGCCATGGGGCCACCGCCTGGAGAACCGCTGCTGACACCTGGTCCGACCGAATTAGAAACTGGGCTCTTCATTGAAGGAGGGCCGNNTTATTTTCCGCTCAGCACCGGCCTGTAAGGATCTGGTTGGCACGTCTAGTGCCGGGAGAATCACGGTCATCAACGCTGCCGGAACCGCCATCGCAATGAACAGGACAGTCAACGCGGGACAGTTGCTGAAGATCACCCTTGGTGCCGGTCAATACACGATAACTGGCGTCTTTGCTGGTGGCAACGCAGTTGGTCCAACCGCGGTCACCGTTCCTGCCGGGGAAGTGGTTCGTCAAGACTTGGTGCTAGACGTCCCGTAAGGCACTTCGTCGCCGCTAACTAGCCAGCCCCCTAAGCCAGGGTCGCCAAGAGGCTGCGCGCGGCGAAGTTGGATAGGTATAGGGCATCCGAACTTATTGCATGTCGAGGCCACCTCATGTGTGATCGATGACTTTCAGTTGCATAGTGGCACCCCCAACGGGAGTCGAACCCGT
>PKXH01000030.1 GCA_003133405.1 Acidimicrobiaceae bacterium
GCCCGGCGCCGGCGGCATGTGCTTGCACACGATTCTCGTCAGTCCGAAAGACCCCAAGCGCATATGGGTCGCCATTTCCTCCGCGGGCGTCTTTCGCACCGACGACGGTGGCGTGAGCTGGAGCCCGAAGAACAACGGACTTCACTCCGAGGGCATCCCTGACGAAGACGCCGCGGTCGGGCACTGCGTGCACCGCATCGCGTTGCACCCGTCGAAGCCGAACACCCTGTTCATGCAAAAGCATTGGGNNACAATTGGGTCGAGATAAGCGGCAACCTGCCCTCGGACTTCGGTTTCGCCATTGACGTGCACGCGCACGAGCCCGAGACCGTCTACGTCGTACCGATCACGAGCGATTCGGTGCACTTTCCGCCAGATGGCAAGTTGCGGGTCTATCGCAGCCGAAGCGGTGGCAACGAGTGGGAGGCGCTCACCAAGGGATTGCCCCAATCCAACTGCTACGTCGACGTGTTACGCGACGCCATGGCCGTTGACTCGCTCGACTCGTGTGGCGTCTACTTTGGCACGACCGGCGGACAGGTCTACGCATCGGCCGACGCTGGGGACAGCTGGGAACCCATCGTGCGCGATCTACCGGCCGTGCTGTCGGTCGAAGTCCAAACGTTGGCATGATCCGAGTCGTACTTCCGGCCCACTTGAAGATGCTCGCGCAAGTTCAACGCGAAATCGAACTCGACGTGCCGGGTGCGCTCACACAGCGATCGGTGATCGACGCGCTCGAAGCCCGCTACCCGGTGTTGCTCGGAACGATTCGTGATCCGGTGACGAAAAAGCGCCGTCCGTTTGTTCGCTTCTTTGCGTGTGAGGAGGACCTGTCGCACGAATCACCCGACGCGGTACTTCCCGAGGCCGTGGCGACGGGGGCAGAGCCGTTCTTCGTCATCGGCGCGATGGCGGGCGGCTAAGGCCCGTCCACCAACGGCCGCTCCTCCAACCAGCTGGCGGCGTTGGCGCGCGCCCAGGCGCCACTGATCCGGCCGGTAAACATAGATTTCAGCGAATCGCGGTGGGTCACGGCCATGACGATATGGCCAAAGACCACCACGAACACCGCCCAGGCGAAGACGTCGTGGACGAACGTCGCGCCGGTACGCCACGTCACCGGAAAGAATCTGAACCACTGCAACATGGCCCCGGTTACCAACAGGACCACGATTGAGGCGCCGATGAAGATGGCGTTCAACTTCTGGCCGGGGTTGAACTTGTCGGCCTTCAGGGGTGTCTTGCCCGTGGTCATCATCCAACGAATCTCTTGGCGCGTCCAGTAGTTGACGCGACGCACGTCGCGGCGCATCTGGTGGCCCCACGGTCCGAGCAACGACACGACGATCGGCACCGGCAGCGCCAATCCGCTCCAGAGGTGGATCATCTCGATGACGTGGCGCTGCAAGACAATGCCAAAGAGCGATCCGAAGTACAGCGGCAGGGCGGTGGCCATGAGCACCCCGAACAGCGCGGCGTTGGCCCAGTGCGCGGCGCGCTGCACGCGATCAAAGCGCAGTATGGCCAGCGCAGGCTGGGGTGTGGAGTGGGTGATCGCCATCAGGTCAGGTTGGGATCGGGATTCTTAGGGCCGGTCGTGCCGTCGAGCCATCCGTTCACCGGGTAGCCGTTATTTTCCCAAAAACCCCGTTGCACCACGTTGACGACGCGAATGGCCGAGAGCCACTTCAACGACTTGTAGCCGAACATCGGCGCGACGTAGAGCCGAACCGGTCCGCCGTGCTCGGTCGTCACCGGCGCGCCGAGCATCGAGTAGGCCACGATGACGTCGGGCAGGTGAGCCTGGTCGAGCGTGAGGCTCTCGGAGTCGGCGTTGTCGTAGGACTCGAAGGTCAGCGCGATTGCCCCGGGCTGCACCCCGACGGTATCCAAGATGTGCGAGAGCTGCACGCCCTCCCAGTGGACGTCGGGAACTCGCCAACCGGTCACGCACTGAAAGTTCTTGACGAAGGACGTCACCGGCATCGCTTGGAGGTCGGCCAAGGTAAAGGTCATGGGTCGTTGCACGAGACCGCTGACCTTGAGGCGGTAGTCACTCGCTTTGATTTTGGGGAACGTGCCGGTGATGGAGTAGATCCGGAAACGGTCACCGAAGGGCAGTAGCCCGCCCAGACCCGAACCCACGGCGCTGCCGAGGAAGCTCTGAACCTTGTTGCCCACGACAACCCCCAGCGCGCCGAGGGCGGCGAAGCCGAGAAAGACCCTTCGTCCAACATTCACCCGCTTCGGGGCGTCGCCGGGCGTCACTTGCTCAGGTGCAGTGGACATGGGTGCCAATCGTCCAGAGATGACATACGACGCGACGTTCGTCACTCGTGGTCATGGGCATCCCCTTTACTAGCAGTGGCGTGAATGGACTCCATTCTGCCGTGAGGCGCGCGAAAACGTGTCGCGGGCCAATCAAGAATTCATCAAATTATCCGTGGGCGGAGTGAAACCGGGGCGCCGTCACGGNNGGGATCGACCAGTCGGCCCCACTCGCCGGACTTGCCGCCGGTCTTACGCAGTAGGACCAGGTCTTCAATCCGTGCGGTCGGGTCGAGGTCGAGGAGCGAGCTGACCACGCTGAGCGCCGCGACGGCACACGCGGTGAGCGCCTCCATCTCCACTCCGGTGTGATGAACGGTCACGACCATTGACTGAATGCTGACGCCGTTCTCGTTCTTGGTGATGTCGACGTGGATGTCGTCGAGACTTAGCGGATGGCAAAGGGGAATCAGGTTCGCTGTCTGCTTCGCCGCCTGGATGCCCGCGATGCGAGCCGCGTGCAAGACGTCGAGCGCATGAGTGGCCGTGCCCGGAGCGGGAATTTCAGCATTGGTGCGGACCACGCAACTGGCTTGGGCGGTCCGACGAGTCGCGCGCTTACCCGAGACGTCGACCATGCGTAGCTTGCCGCTGCTGTCGACGTGTGAAAGTTGCTTTTTCACCATGACTACGCCCTTCATTTGACGCGAATTCATCGCTGCACTGATGCATCAACTCTTGTTGTCGGGAATGTTACTCGGCGACCAAAATAGAGGACGGCCCGTGACGAGGCATGGGGCGCGGTGCGTCATGGGCGTCGTCTTTGAAGACGGCGCTGGTAGTCTCTTGACCATTACGATTGATCGTCTGAAGTCGACTCTGTGGGGGATTCAGTTCGGTGTCACCGACCAATGAAACGCCAAACTCAGCGCCACGGAACACTCGCGCGCGCACCGGGTACGCCGGCTCGTCGTTGACGGTGCCGAAGTCGGTCCCGGTGGCCGTGTCAGTGCGTCCCCACCTCGCAGGACCGAAAGAGGAACGCGCGACGAAGGGCCACGTCGCTGCTTCGGCCATGCCCGAAGAGGGGCCCCTGATCGATCGTTACGGTCGCGTTCATAGCGATCTTCGTATCTCGGTGACCGATCGTTGCAATCTTCGCTGCGTCTACTGCATGTCCGAAGAGGGCATGACGTTCTTGCCTCGGGCGGAACTCCTCACTTTTGAAGAGATGGCCCGGATCGCTCGAGTGGCTCACGATCTGGGCGTCACGTCGATCCGGCTCACCGGCGGCGAGCCGCTCGTTCGAAAGGGACTGCCCGAGCTGGTGTCGCAACTCTCGGCGATCGGGTTTGATGATCTGTCCCTGACGACGAACGGCATGCAACTCGCCGCCGTGGCCCAGACTCTGGTGAAGGCGGGCCTCACACGGGTCAACATCAGTTGTGACTCGTTAAGGGCCGAGCGCTTCGCGTCGATTCGTCGGCGCGGCCATCTCTCCACCGTGCTCGAGGCGATGAGCATTGCCGAATCTGTTGGTCTCACACCGCTGAAGATCAACGTCGTGTTGCTTCGCGACACGAACGACGATGAGATTCTCGACTTTGCGGCCTTTGCCCGTGAGACCGGGCGAATCGTGCGCTTTATCGAATTCATGCCGCTCGATGCCCAGGGCGAGTGGGACCGGGATCGACTCGTTCCGGGCCACGAAATCTATGAACGAATAAACGCGGCGTGGCCACTCGAAGCGGTCGGTGAGGGCGGTCCGGCCCCGGCCGAACGGTTCCGATTCCTCGACGGTCGAGGCGAGATCGGTCTCATCTCCTCGGTGACCCAACCGTTTTGTGGCACCTGTAATCGTCTGCGATTGACCGCCGACGGCGCGATCCGCAACTGTCTGTTCTCCGACGACGAGGACACCGTGCGAGACGTCGTGCGCGGCGGGGGGAGCGACGCCGATATTGCCCGACTCTTTCGACAGGCCGTGTGGGCGAAGTTCCCCGGTCACGCCATCAACGAACCCGAGTTCTTGCGCCCAGTTCGCTCGATGTCCATGATTGGCGGGTAACTCGAAAGGCCGTCAACGGATGCGACGTGACGCTCGCTCGGGCGACTAACTATTCTCGTTGAATGGCGAAATATCGCATCGGCCAGGCCGCCGAGCTCCTGGGTGTGAGCGTGGACACGTTGCGGCGTTGGGCCGTGGCCGGGCGGATTGAATCGACGTCCGGGTCTGGCGACCGTCGTTACTTTGACGGTGCCGCGCTGGCCGCATTAGCGATCGAGATCGCCGGTGACCAGAAGTCGAACCAACCCCGGGCCCAGTCCGCTCGCAATCGCTTTGTCGGCATCGTGACCAAGGTCGTGAAGAACACTGTGGTCGCCCAGGTCGAGATTCAGGCCGGTCCCCATCGCTTCGTGTCGCTGATTACCCGCGAAGCCGCCGATGAACTCAAGTTGGCTCCGGGCGTGGTCGTGGACGCGGTGGTAAAGGCCACCAACGTGGGCGTGGAGATTCCGTCGGATTTTTGAAGCGTTGCGCGTGAGTCAACGCCGAAGCGACGTGACGGGTCTGACGGGACCAAGCTCTGGTGGGGATAAGAGAAATACTCTCCTCAACCTGACATTGGATCAACCGGCGATCACGACTAGCGCCAACTGCTCCAACGTCACGACCGAACTGATGACGCTAGGCGTTCACGGGGATTTGAAGGTCCTCTCAGGGCCGGCGTCTTCGTTAAAGCTCAGTAGTAGTGCCGTCGTCCGCCAACAGCGTGCCCCATCGCTCCGAGGAGCCAGAGAACCAGTCCAACGACGAACAGCAGCATTCCGATTGTCCACACAATCGCAATCCCCGTGACGAAGCCAATGATGAGAAGAATCACTCCAAGAAAAATCACAATGCCTCCAGTGCTAGTACCAATTTNNGACGTCGCAAAGATAATCGCCGAGACCAAGAATCCGGCCGCCCCCGCAATCATGAGGATGATCCCGATGGTCGAGAAGCGAAAGCCCGTACCGTGATAGGTAATGGCCCAGTACATAATTGCCCCGGCGACAGCCGCGATGGCACTGAGCACCATTCCGGGAAGACCCATTTCACACCTCCTGCTAACGCGCCTGACTAAGTGTCAAGCGAGAGGGATGCGAGGGTCTAGACGTCCTAACTCGAAGTGTAACACTCGTGATCGCGCTTCGTACTGAAACTCAATGGTGTTCGCCGCCGCATGGACGATATTGGCGACGTACTCGAAACATCACCGTAGTTCGCCGAGGCAGCATACTTACTCGCCGCGAACTTGACGCTCAGTGCATCCTCGCAGTGGGGAATCCTGGCACGTCGTCACTTCGACGTCGTCTTTCTCGGCGAGGGGACTTGCTCTTAAATGTTACGGCGCCGCGACGTTAGCGCTGGACGCGTACGCCACGTCGAGCTCGACGGGCCAGAACGTGATCGCGTCGGGCGAAAATTCCACGTGGCATCGATCACCGACCCGAAGATCGATGGGATCCCTCGTACGCACTTGAAGTTCGAACTCGGCGTTCACCGCGATGAACAGGTCCACCGCCGTGCCGATGTCGGCCATGTCGACGAGCGTGCCGCTCAGGGAATCGCGATGCGGTTCATCGAGCGCGCCGGGGACCT
>PKXH01000006.1 GCA_003133405.1 Acidimicrobiaceae bacterium
TCGGGACTGGCTTGCTTTTTGGAGATCACAAATTCCTTACCTGTTGGCACTGCGTGTCGGCGAAGCTTGCCGCCGATGAGGTGTACGGTATTCCGTACAAACAGGTCGAATCGGTAGATGCCGTACACAGCGAGATGGCGACGATAGTGGACATTGAACGAGATCTCAATGGAACTGACCTCGCACTGGCGTCTATACCGCTTAGAGCTGATCCTCCGATACCCCTTTCGCGAGTTGCTCTTGACTGGGGCGATTGGGCTATGTCGTGCGGATACCCACTTCCAGTAAGCACGAAACAGGAACATTCGGACGACTCGTTAGTGATGACACACCTGCGCGTCTTCCGGGGCTACGTAACATCAATTTATGTCGATGACTTAATCCTCGGAACACCCTCGATGGTTTACGAGTTGGACATGCCATCTCCAGGTGGCGTAAGCGGATCACCACTTTTAAGCTCCGACGCAATGGAGCTTGTTGGAATTGTTATTGGCGAGCGCGCGAGAAGTATCCCTGGAACGGATGAGTTTCTTGTGCTGTCACTGGCCTATCACCTTGAAGTTTTGAAAGCTGCGCGGTTCCCCTCTCTTGCTGGACGGGAATTGGGGGAGTTTTTCTAGTTTCGAACAAGGTCAGCTTAGGTGTAGTGGCGAAGTTGGACGGGACTTGCCACCCGTCAAGTATCGCATCGCGGTCTCTCGCCATTGAGAATCACCCCATTGGGTGGTGGTGATTTCGATACATCATCGTGAACCCCCCTTCGAGTCCGGTCTTCCTAACTTCGAGACTTCTTGACGTTTTGCCAGATCGGCTAAGGCATTCGCCAGAACGTGATCACGGTCTTTAGTGGCGTGTTGATACCGCAATGAAGCACTAGCCGATGCATGCCCCGCTCGGCGCATCAATTCAGCAGTGGTGGCGCCGGTTGCTGCAGCGAGTGTTAAGCCAGTGTGTCGAAGGTCGTGCAAATGCAGATCGGGACGACCAATGCTCGAGCGAGCTCTTGACCACGCTCGTTGAAGACTGACGGCCGTTAAAGGCGTGCCCAACTCTGAGGTGAACAGGAGAGTATCTTTATCTCCCGCGGTGAAGTCATTGAGATGAGTCTCAAGAGTCTTCAAAACGTTTGAAGGAATCGATAGGGTCCGTCGACCCGATGACGTTTTCGGGGATTTAGTGATCGAACTGCCGTCACGCCTAAAGTTTCGACTTCGCTCAATTCGAATTGATGCGTGCATCATGTCGACATCGCGTCGTCTTAAACCTAGAAGTTCTCCTCTTCTCAATTGGCACCACGAGGCGAGTTCAATGAGCAGTTGGAGGCGACCTGGTACCGCTTGAGCGAGGGCCTCGATCTCGGCGACTGTGGCAATCGGGCGTTCAGCGGCGTGTTCGGTACCGGCTCCATTGACCTTGCACGGTGACTTGATGATGAGATCATCGTCTACCGCGTTGCGCATCATGGTCGAGAGAAGACGGTACGCCTTCGACGCCGTACTCGGATGCTCGGCCGCGAGCTGTGCATTCCAACCTCGAACCTTCGAGGGGGTTAGACCAGCGATCGTCGTTTGCCCTAAAGAGGGGAGTATGTGAAGTCTGAGTAGGTCTTCGTAGAGCTCTCTGGTACGAACGGCCAGATCAGGCCGGTGCGCGATCCACTCGTCGGCATATTTCTTGATGGTGACCTGCCCGGCGGAGGGATCGATCCACGCTCCGCGGCGAAAGTCGGCCTCGATCGTTGACAGGCGCGCCAGGGCGTCCGCCTTGGCCGTGAAGGTTCCGGCGGAGTGGAGTCCACCTTCACTCCAGTAGACCGCCTGCCATCGACCTGACGGTCGTTTGCGCACAGTTCCAAAGTGCCTCCGAATTACCACGACATGACCTCAGCTTTCATCGAAAACCCACAATGGTCGCGGCGCTCAGAGTTTTCTGCAGAATTCGTACATTTCGGCCGTCGAGCGCTGGAAGAGCCTCTCCGGGGCATGACTTTTTGGGTAGTGACGGACATGGGTGACCGCTGAGATATATCAACTTCACGTCAACTTGTGCACATGGATCTTCGATGAGGCTGAGGTCGCCGTCATCGTATGGCCTCAATGCGCTGACCGGCAATCCACTGGTCAAGGTCATTATCCAAGAACCTGAGTCTGGTTCCGCCCAGCTTCACGAAGGGAATGCGACGTTCTTGCACAAGACGTCGAACGAATCTTTCAGAGCAGCCCAAACGGATCGCCGCTTCTCGAATGTCTAGTAGCGGGCGGCTCACGTACTTGAGACTTACGGTGTCGTGAGACCTCAAGAGCGGCGAAATGCTCGCCTTGTTATTCACGAGAATTATTCCATTTACGAGTGGACTCGCGCCCAGTCGCGGCCTGATCCGACGCTGCTGGGAGGAGCGGCATCATCGGTTCCTCGACACCTTGCAGCCGTACGCGAGCCACGATATTCACGTCGCTACCTCGTAGCGTTCGCCGTGTAGTTCGGCCTCGTGATGTCGCTCGGGTGGACGACACCGGCCAGTGCCGTTGGACGTGGGCGGACCAATCAGAATCGAATCTTGCTCGTGGCCCCTGGCGATGTTCAAGAACACCGCAGGTATTTGGGGCGCTCGCTCGAGTGATCGGCGGCACGGAAAGTTGGACCTTCGTATCGATTCGTCTATCCGCGAACTGATCGAAAGCGAAACTTATATCGCAAGTAACGGCCGCGAAGCCGCTTACAAGATTGAGCGAGGCCAAACCTCGTAAACCTCGACGCTGATGGAGCTGTTTCATGAGGGGATACTTTCCCCACCTGCACCGAGAGAGTTAGTTCTGAGCGTATGCATGAACGACAGTAAATGCAAGTATCATTCAAAAATCTAGTAATCCGGGTACGAGCCCGCACAACGAAGGTTGGGTACCAGGGAAAACTAGTGGGTCCTTGAATGGGCAACGTAATTGGCGTCCGGGGGCCATTGGCTCCCTAATGCGCAACCTCGACGTACTCCGCGCCGGATCCAGTGGCTTAAGCCCCTAGCTCGACGGCTGGACTTCTCCGGCCCAGCGACTCTGAGAGTTCCCTCCACGATCCGTGGTGATCTCCTGTCTGATCCACCACCCGAGCGCGCCGCCAGCGTCGCTCTCACCGCAGAAAGTGCCGAGTGAGCGGCAGAGTAAGCCGCTCGGAACCATCCGCGGGTGCGAACGCGTGGGTAACTTCTAATTGTTCGCGAACAGTCGCGGCGTCAGTGAAATCGATACTGGCAGTCCAGTCGTGCGCGTAGCGAAGCGCGTCCACGAGCACGGACGGATCGTCGGCGCGATCGAGTCGACGAAGTGCGCCGAGGTAGTCGTCGCGATAGACACTCGGAATAATGAGGCGCGACTGCCCCCTGCGGTCGAGCTCGCTGTTCATCATGATGCGCGCCAGGCGTCCGTTGCCGTCGTCAAAGGGGTGCACCGCCGCGACGAGGTAGTGCACGTAAACCGCACGTTCCCAGGCGGAGTCGAGCTCGTCGAGACGGGCGAAACCTTCGAGCAGCGTGCCGCGCACTAAGTCGGGGTGCACAAAGAGCGTCGAGCCGGCCCGATTGGGGAGTTCCTTAAACAGGCCCGGCCGTTTCTCGGGGCGTCCAGCCATGAACGAAGCGTGCCGGTGCGTTAGGAGATCAATGAACTCAGTGAGGTCTGCCGCCGTGCGATGCATCTCCTCGAGATCACTCACGAGTTCGTAGGTCGCCTGCACGTCGTGGGCGTCGGCGGGACGTCCTTCCGGAACGCGCCCTTCGTAGATGATGGCTTCGGCCTCTTCCACCGTGAACTCGGTGCCCTCGATGTAG
>PKXH01000036.1:0-18561 GCA_003133405.1 Acidimicrobiaceae bacterium
ACGACTCATCACGCATCCACGACGACCTCTACGGTCGTACCCGTGGGAGCACCGGCGACCGGTCAAGGTGGTGCGTCGGGGTCTGGTACACCTAAGGGACTAATCAGTTTCAGCGCTCTCGCCGTGGCCCTCGCCGCAGGGTCAGTTGCCCTGCGCTCTCGTCGCCAACGTGGCCGTCCATCTACCGGTGGCCCAACACGTGATTGGTGATGAGCACGCGACGAAATTGGTGAATGGCTGCGAATTAATGGACGCAGCGAAACAGATTTCAGCGACATCTTGATTTGAAAAGCGGTTCGCCATGCTTAATGTACTTATCGCTGTACTTATCGNNTTCGAATCCCTCCAGCCGCACCTCCAGCCGCACTTTTTGACCTTGACCCCGTGAGTAGTCGATTCGGTCAGTTTTAAATCCTCGATATCGAAAACTCACACATCTTAAGCCGCACCACATTAAAAATTGGCCGAGCTATTGCGCGGGAAAACGGCTCTCGAGATGGACGTTGGTCCGGTTGAGCATTAACAGGTGTCGAAAAAGTGCCCGGGGTCGCGGCCAAATCGCTGGGGGAGTGGGCTACGGTCGGCCTATGGCTATTGACATTTCTGAGCGGGTGAATGTCTCGCTCCTTGATCGCTATCGCGCGACCGATGGACGGGTCCTTCTCTCGGGGGTGCAGGCTCTCGTGCGGCTCGCGATGGACCAACGTCGGGCGGATCTCGCTGCGGGCCTCGACACGGCGGGATTCATCAGTGGCTATCCCGGATCGCCGTTGGCGGGATTGGACCTCGAACTCACTCGTCGGGCGGACTTATTGGCCGACCTGGGCGTCGTGCATCGACCCGGACTCAACGAAGAGCTCGCCGCCACCGCGGTCGCGGGGAGTCAACTAGCGATGACTCGGCCCGATCACACCAAAGAGGGGGTGTTTGCGATTTGGTACGGCAAAGCTCCCGGGTTAGACCGGGCGTCGGACGCCCTGCGACACGGGAACCTGATGGGGGCCCATCGCCGCGGCGGGGTACTGGTCTGCGTGGGCGACGATCCGCAGGCGAAATCGTCGAGTGTGCCGTCGACCTCAGAACCTGCGCTTTACTCGCTCGCCATGCCGATCCTGGCACCAGCGGATCCCCGAGAGATTCTGGACCTCGGCCGTCACGGCTTCGCCCTTTCGCGCCTGTGCGGGCTCTGGGTGGGAATGCGGATTCCCGCGTCCGTCGCCGACTGCACCTTGACCGTCGAGGTGGGCGCGCAGCGAGTCCGCCCAGTGGAGCCGGACCTCGTCGTGGACGGAGCGCCCTTCGCGCACCAGGTGAGCGCGCAGCTTCTCGGCGCCAAGCTCATTGAGCTCGAGAGTTCTCTGTACGGACCACGGATCGAGATCGCGCGTCGCTACGCACGCGTGAACGCACTCAACCAAGTCACGGCCCGTGGTGCCAACGACGTCCTGGGCATCGCCGCCGCGGGACCCGCGTACCTGTCAGTGGTGCGTGCGCTGCGCCGTGTCGGATTGGGGATCGACGATTTGGCCCAGGCCGGGGTTCGCCTGCTGAAGGTGTCGATGCCCTTCCCCCTTGACGAAGGTCTCATCCAAGAGTTCGCCGCGGACCTTGAGGAGATTTTGGTGGTCGAGGACAAGCGCGCGTTCCTCGAGACGCTGATCAAGGGTGCGTTGTATCGTGTCGAGGGTGCGCCGGCGATCGTCGGCAAGGTCGACGAGGAGGGGCGGGTTCTCGTGCCCGCGACGGGCGAAGTGGACCCCGACGCCCTCGCCGCCGTCATTGCGGGACGTCTTTTGCGCCGCCGAGCGGTCGATTCGGTCCAGCGCTGGACCGAGCGCGCGCGGCCGGTGTCCCCAGAACCGCTGTCAATTGTTCGCGGGGCGTACTTCTGCTCCGGCTGTCCCCATAACACCTCGGTGCGGGTGCCCGAGGGCGCCATCGTGGGATCGGGAAGCGGGTGCCACGGTCTGGCGATCCAGATGGACTCTCGTCAGGTCGGCACCGTCGTCGGGCGGTTCCAGATGGGCGGCGAAGGCGCGATGTGGAACGGCATGGCTCCGTTCGTGTCGACGCCGCACTTCTTTCAGAATCTCGGCGACGGAACCCTGGCACATTCTGGATCGCTCGCCATACGTGCTGCCGTCGCGTCCAAGGTGAACATCACTTTCAAACTTCTGGTCAACGACACGGTGGCGATGACCGGCGGACAACCGATCGCCGGGGGACGCGGGGTCGGCGATCTCGTTCGCCAACTGTTGGCCGAAGGAGTGGGTCGGATCATCGTCACCTCGGACGAACCACGACGGGATCGGGCGAAGGGGTTGCCTCGGGGGGTCGAGGTGTGGCCCCGGCGACGCCTCGTTGAGGCCCAGTCGCTGCTGGCCGGCATTCCTGGCGTGACGGTGCTGCTGCACGATCAAGAGTGTGCGGCTGAGTTGCGGAGAAAGCGAAAGCGCGGACTGGCCGCCACGCCCCGTGAGCGAGTTCACGTGAACACCCGGCTCTGCGAACGCTGCGGTGACTGCGGGACGGCCTCGAACTGCCTTTCGGTGCGTTCGGTGGAGACGCCCTTCGGCACTAAGACCCAGATCCACCAGGAGTCGTGCAACCTGGACCTTTCTTGTCTCAACGGGCGCTGTCCCGCTCTCGTCACGGTGCGAACGTCATCGACGAGCGAGGAACCTACGCGCGACATCGCCGTTCTCGCGGTTGCGGATCCCCCATCGCACGTGACGCGCGACGCCTTCACCGTTCGACTAACGGGGATCGGGGGCACTGGCGTGCTCACCGTGGCCCAGGTCATCGCCATGGCGGCCCACCTTGAGGGTCGCCATGTCCGCGAGTTAGACCAGACGGGCATCGCGCAAAAGGGTGGTGCCGTGGTCTCCGATCTGCGACTCGGCACGAGCGCGGAACTCACGACGGCGCGTCTCGGTGAAGAGGAGTGTGACCTCTACCTCGGTTGCGACGTCCTGGTAGCTGCGACCTCGCCCAACCTCATGGTCGCGTCATCGCAGCGAACGGTCGCGGTGACGTCCACGGCGATGGTCCCCATCGGCCGCCAGATCGCCGACAGCACGATCGTCACGCCGCCGTTGGACATGATGCGAGAGAGGATCGACGCGCGCAGCCGCCCGGAACTCAATGTGTGGATCGACGCGTCGCGACTCGCTCATCAGCGGCTGGGTTCGGATGGGTACGCCAACGTCTTGTTGTTGGGCGCGGCCTTTCAGGCCGGGGCACTTCCTTTGAGCAGTGCATCGATCGAGCGGGCGATTGAACTCAATGGCGTCGACGTCGAGGCCAACCGGCAGGCCTTTCGGTTGGGTCGACACGAGGTCGCGTCCCGGCTCGAGGAGCGCTCGGGCCCGGGCGAAGGGCCCGTGGCGCCTATGGCGCGCGACGCTCGCCTCGAATCGCTCGTGTCGACGGTGGGGGCGACGCCGGGGGGCGTGCTCGACGACCTCGTGCGAAGGCGAGTCGCGGACTTGGTGGACTATCAAGACCGCGAGTACGCACGGGAGTACACCCGGGTCCTCGCGCTCGCGCGGGCGGCCGACGAGGGACTCGGTCTCGGCGATGGAGCCTTTAGCCGGGCCGCGGCGGTGGAGCTTCACCGACTGATGGCCTACAAGGACGAGTACGAAGTGGCCCGGCTGCACCTCTCGCAGGGCGCACACGACGAGTTGGAGGGCGCGTTTGGAGCGAAGCGTCGAGTGACGTATCACCTGATGCCTCCCACACTGGGAACGCTGGGCCTGAAGCGGAAAATCCGGTTGCGTTGGAGCGCGACGTTCGGCTTTCACGCCCTTCGCGTCGCCCGGCGACTTCGCGGCACCTCGCTCGATCCCTTCGGACGTAGCGCCGAGCGGCGCGAGGAGCGTCGAGTGCGCGACAACTACGTCGCCACGTTGGAACATCTGAGCGAAACGTTGCGCGCCGACACTTATGAGTCCGCGGTGGAGATGGCGAATCTGCCATCGGAGATCCGAGGCTTTGGCGAGATCAAGTCTCTGGCGATTCACCAGTACGAGGAACGGCGGCGCGATCTGCTCGCGACGAGGGTGCCGACGCGCTGAGGCCACCATCGGATCGCCCGTGCGGTGTGACGGTCATGCCGCTACGCCGTGACAGAAAAGTTTGGCGGTTGCAGTTCAGCGGACGACCGCATCGACTTTCGGGATTGAGGATCGAGGATGCGAATCCCCCCGGCCGCACGATTGCTGTACGAAATGCGCGACCCGTGGGTCATGCGGCGATCACGCTCTTCAGGGGGTCGGCCCACCGCCGACTTCGTCTAGGGGTGCAGCCCTGGCTCGTGAGCGACGTGCGTGGCTGGTTCGAGTTGGAAGGTGGCGTGCTCAACGTCAAAGTGCCCCGCCACACACTTTTGCAGCGCGTCGAGAATCTGTGGGGTGTGGCCACTGTCGAAGCAGTGGTCTTCGACCACGACGTGGGCCGAGAGGGTCAGCAGTCCTGAGGTGACGGTCCAGGCGTGGAGGTCGTGAACGTCAAGGACGTGTGGCACTTCCGTCAAATGGGCGCGCACGTCGGTGAGATCGAGATTCTCCGGAGAACCTTCAAGGAGTATTCTCCCGGAATCTCGTAACAGGCCCCATGACGTCTTCGCCATTAACGCCACGACGAACAGTGAGGCGATCGCGTCGGCTCGCTCCCAGCCGCTGAAGATGATGACCGCACCTGCAATTCCTGTGCCGATGAAGGCGAAGAGGTCCGTGAGGATGTGCGCGAAGGCGCCCCGTAGGTTAAGACTCGATCGATCGGTCTTGCTCAGCAGCCAGCTGGCGAAGACGTTGATGATCGCACCAATGATCGCCACGGTGAGCACGAGACCACCCGTGACGTGTTGAGGCGAAATGAGTCGTTGGATGGCCTCGACAGCGATGAGGAGTCCGACGGCGACGAGGGTCACCCCGTTGACCGCCGCCGAGACGATCTCTGCTCGTTGGAGCCCAAAGGTCCAGCGCCCTTGCGCAGGTCTGCTCGCGAGACGAATCGCCCAGGCACTCATGCCCAGTGCCGCGACGTCGGTCAACATGTGTCCGGCATCGGCGAAGAGGACCAGCGAACGGCCAAGAATCGCGGCGACGACCTCGCCGACGAGAAAGGCGAGAATTAATCCGAGGACCACCAGCACGTAGCGAATGTCGGCGTCCGCGGTCACTTCGTGCGAGTGAGCGTTCTTCTGGTTGTCGTTAGCCACGAAGTGGCGAGGTCCCCATAATCGAGTTGAAATGAGTCACCGTGTCATTGTCTCATGAATGTGAACACTCAATACGTACCGCAATGGGGGGAACTATGGAGATTTACGGTTGTTGATGGGGAGCGCGCCGAAAGACGTTGCAGGTACTTGAGGATTGCACTTTGAACAGTCCTCTTCAATGACGACAACTAGAATGTGTTAATGCCCCGCGATGAATCTCGCCATCTTCGCGCGCGATCACCAGAGAAGATTCCGAACGCGGATCGCCTCGCCCAACTCGGTCAGGCCGTCGATCGCCGCACCACGAGTGGGAAAACTCCTCGGGTGCGCAGTCGTCAGCGCAAGTGGATCAAGCGAAGCCTGATCGCATTCGGGCTGGTCGTCGTTCTGGTCGTTGGCGCGGTTGTTGGCGATTACTACTACCTCGGGTCGCTCATCAACCACAAGAACGTGAAAGGTCTCCAGTCGTCCGGAGCGACGGAGAACATTTTGCTCATCGGTTCTACCACCCGATGCGGACTGAAAGTCCAGAACATCGCGTACGGACTGTGCTCCCAGGGCGTCACCGGCGTCAACAGCGACATCGACATGATCCTGCACCTCAATCCCAGCACTGGCGCTGTGTCATTGCTGTCGATCCCGCGCGACCTCTTTGTCCCCAACGCTCGAATCGAGGGTGCCAACAAGATCGACGCGGCCCTCTACCAAGGTCCGAGCCAGCTCGTGGCCGCGATCGAGGAAGATTTCGCGATTCCGATCAACCATTACGTGGAACTGAACTTCGACACCTTCGCGAGTGTGGTGAACGCGCTGGGCGGGGTCTACATGGATTTTCCGATTCCCATTTTCGACCAGGAATCGGGTCTGAACATTGAACGGCCGGGCTGCTATCTGCTCGACGGCGTGAAGGCACTCGAACTCGTACGAGCCCGACACCTTCAGATCCAAAACACGCCGTCGAACCACAACCCGCGTTCGTGGCCTCAAGAGGCGCTCTCGGACCTGGCGAGAATTCGTCGCACGCATGAGTTCCTGCGGGTCTTGGCGGCGAAGGTCGCCGCCCGGGGTCTGGGCAATCCGATCACCGATCAAAGCATCGCGACGGCCGTGTTGCCCAGTTTGACCGTCGACAACCGATTCAGTGAGTCCTCGATGGTGGGCCTCGCCCGGACATTCGCCCATACGAACATCGCCAACGTGCTTCAGTACACGTTTCCGGTCATCGAGGTGCAGACCGGCACCTACCTCTACCAGGGTTACTACTACGGCGACGTCGAGTTCCCGGTGCAGCCGACCGGCGTCAACTCGATAAATCAGATTCTGGGCGTGGCGGCTGGCATGAATTCCTTCACCGACCAGCCGTTGCCCGCACCGTCGAGTTTCCCCCTCTCGATCGAGAACGGCACGGGCGTGGCCAGCCAGGTCGCCACCGTGGCGCAGGAGCTGACCGCCAAGGGCTTCAAGATCAAGTCCACCAGCGACGTGACTCCGGTGGGTCCGGTGAGCGAGACCGTCGTCTGGTACGGCGGACCGAAGCCTCCCGCGAACGGCAACTGGACGAGTCCCGCGCAGGCGGACGCCCAGGCCGTCCTCGCGCAGTTACAAGGTCCGGCAATCTTGGGTTACGACCCGGCGAACGTGACGGCCGGTTCGCGGGTGACCCTGCAGACCGGGACCAATCTCTCCGTCAAAGCGAAGGTCACCTCGCCGAAGACGACCACGACGAAGTCGACCACCAAGACCACCAAGCCCACCTCGGTCACCACGACGACCATTTACGATCCGCCCGGAGTGAAGACGAACCCTCAGTTCAGCGCACCGAGTGCCGTCAGCTCAGCGCTGGAACCGTGGGACCCGAGGGCGTGCAACGCCGCGAACACCGGTCCGGCCGTCGCGGCGACCACGACCACGTCGAAGTGAGTTGCGCACGCGCACGGGCGTCAGGGCGCTAGCTGCGGCACGATAAACCTCTGTCGGGAAGCAGTTGACGGCGTACCGTTCAACTTCGTGTTGGTTTCGACACGAGTCAGTCCGCGAAGAGCTTGAGGCCGAGTGCGAGCAGCAGAATTGAGATCACGATCGGCGTGATGACCGGCCCGATTGAGGTAACGGGAATGAGGAAGAAAACGTCCTTGGTCATCACACTGCGGGGCCAATCTTCCAAGAGCTTGAGGAAGACGTAGTAGGAGAGGTCCCAGCAGGCGAAGCTGACCAGGAACGCTCCGGTTCGCTGGCGCCAACTCCGGGCCGCCACGAAGGCGAGACAGATCAGCATGATGAGAGTCGCGCTCTCGCGCGCCACTTCAATATCACTGACTCGATGATTGACGATGAGCGAATGAACCGGCGAGACGAAAGTAATGAATCCCAGATTCAACAAGACCTTGTAGTGGGCGATTGAGTACCCGTCACGAAAGTGAAGGAGGATCCGCAGGTAGTACACCACCGCCGCCTCCGCGAAGCCAAAGGCCACGCCAAAGATAATCAGAAAGAGCAGATTGGCACGCCGGGAAGGGTTCTCTCGCGTAAAGCGACGCACCGCTTCAGTGTAACGTCCGTGGCCCCATCGCTCTGGGGCGAGCATCACTCAGTCGTCGGCGAGCTTCGTTCCACAACTCATGCAGTAGTTCTGACCGGGCAGACGTAACTTGCCACACGACGGACACCTCGACGACGTCGGCGTGACGCTCTCTTCGGTCACTGAGGACGTCTGGGCTACGGCGCTGCGATCGGCGGCGTACTTATTGCCTGTCAATTTGCTCGGATAGCAGAGGAGAACGATCTCCCAGGGCGCAATGACTGAAGCGAGCAGCCACCAACCGGAACGGCCCGCGTCGTGGTGGCGTCGAACGGCGACCGAGAGCGCGGGGACGATCAGGGCGAGAGACCACAGGACACGAAGAATCACGACGCCGGTGAGGCCGAGCAGCAGACTACCGAGGAAGTTAAAGAGGGCGAACCACCAGTTCTCTGGACGGGTGGCCACGCCAGAGAAGTCGGCGTACTTTTTGAAACAAGTTCTGACGGCGGTCGTGAAGTTCACCCGCTCCTCCGATTGGTCGTTGTTAATCGCACCGCCTGAGATTCTTCCCCACCCTACAACTCTGCGATTCGACTTCTCGACGCTACCTCTTTGAGAAAGGTGACAAAACTCACGACAGACGACGTGGTTGGAAACGCGTCGCGCGCAACGCAGTGCGGGTCTTAACGTTGATGGAGCCACGGGTGCAGGGGTAATTCATTGGTAGTCTTGGGGGACACTGCGCCCTCATTTGAAGGGCTCGGCGGCCCGCTGGGTCGTCATTCACACCTACGCATTAGGAGTCTTCATGAAGGTACTGGTTCTCGGCGGCGACGGTTTCTGTGGCTGGCCCACGTCGCTGCATCTGTCGGATCTCGGTCACGACGTCACGATTGTCGACAATCTGAGTCGTCGCGAAATCGACCTCGAACTCGAGGTCGACTCGCTCACCCCGATTCGTCCCATCGGTGAACGACGTCGAGTGTGGCAGACGCTCACGGGCAAGGAGATCGGCTTCGTCCATCTCGACTTAGCCACTGAGTTCGATCGCTTTGAGGCGCTGCTGCGAGAGTTACGCCCCGACGCCCTCGTGCACTTTGCCGAGCAGCGGGCCGCGCCGTACTCGATGCGCAGCACCGCAGCCAAGCGCTACACCGTTGATAACAACGTGCGCGCGACCCACAACGTCCTGGCGGCCATCGTCGATAGTGGTCTGGACGTGGCGCTCGTCCACCTGGGCACTATGGGCGTCTACGGGTACGGGTGGTCCGGCTCCGCCCCGATCCCCGAGGGCTATCTCACCGTCAAGGTCCCGACCCCCGACGGTGATATTGAGCGCGAGATCCTTCATCCAGCCAATCCCGGCTCGGTCTATCACCTCACCAAGACCCTCGACCAGTTGCTCTTCGCCTTTTACTGCGCCAACGACCAGTTGCGCATCACCGACCTGCACCAGGGCATCGTCTGGGGTACTCAAACGCCCCAGACCGCGCTTGACGAACGGCTCATCAATCGATTCGACTACGACGGCGACTACGGAACCGTGCTCAATCGCTTCTTGATGCAGGCCGCCATTGGCCATCCCCTCACCGTGCACGGCACCGGCGGCCAGACGCGAGCCTTCATCCACATCCGCGATACCGTTCGATGCGTGCAAATCGCCCTGGAGAATCCGCCGGTGCGCGGTGACAAGCCATTGGTCTTCAACCAGGTCACCGAGGTTCACCGGGTGCGTGAGTTGGCCGAACTCATCGCCAAGTTGACGGGGGCGGAAGTGGCGTTTCTGCCCAACCCCCGTCGAGAGGCTGTCGAAAACGAACTCAACGTCAGCCGAGAGAAGTTCTTGGCGCTCGGGCTCAATCCGATTTTCCTGTCGGAGGGCCTGCTCGAAGAGGTGCGCGAGGTCGCGCTGCGGTACAAGGACCGCGCCGACCCCACCAAGATTATTGCGCGTTCGGTGTGGCGCCAGGGGATGGAGACGTCACCGGACCTGATGAGAAGTTAACAAACTTTCGTAACTCCCTGCCTCGGGCCCCGTCGCGTGTGAGAATTCGGACGTGCCCAGTATCTACCACTACACCCGACACCCGCGAGCGACCGAACTCGAAACCGCGGCGGAGCCGGTCAAGACCCGCGACTTTCGAGGCATCAAGAATGACAACGTCTTCGTTCGGATCAACGCCAAATTTGGTCTTCGCATCACGCTGGTCGTGGGCACCATGTGGGCCGCGTACGTCTTTACGATCATCGCGCTCTTCGCGCTGCCGTCGGCCATTCACCAAGGCACCTACTTCGTCGTGGTGTGGCTCTCGAGCAGCTTTCTGCAGTTGGTGTTGCTGCCGATCATCATCGTCGGTCAGAACATTCAAGCCAAGGCCGCGGACAAACGAGCGGAAGAGACCTTCAAGGACGCCGAGGCGGTGCTAAAGGAAGCCGAAGAGATACAGAAGCATCTTCTGGCCCAAGACGAGGTCATCTCGGGCATCTTGGATCGACTGGAGGGCTTCGCGGGGGCGTCGCCGCCCAAAGCTAGTACTTAGTACCCGCGCGCGTTGATGAGTTCGAGGATCTGACGCGACATCTCACTCCAGGTGGGTACGCCATCTTTCAAAATGGCGCGACGAAATGGTTCGGCGAACTGGTTGAAGTTCGTGCACTGCATCGAACCCACAACGGTCGACAAGAAGGTTACGCCAATGGTGATGAACATGATCGAACGAATGAGGTAGCCCAGCCGGACTCTTTCGTCGTCGCTGACGTTCGTCAGCAAGGGGATAAGGGCTTGGAGCTCGCTGAGTTGGTTGAGAATGGCTAATCGTAATCGCTCGCTCTGCCCCGCGGCGAGGGCCGTCTCTAAGGTGAAGTTCTGGCGCACTTCATTGGACGCACTCGTCGCACTGAAGAGAAGTTGGGTGATGGAACCCTCTTCGAGGACGTTGACAAAGTTCGTGACTCTCATCCAACGCGATCGCATGAGATCATGAAACGCGGCGATGACGAGGTCCTCCTTGGAGGGGTACAGCTTGTAGATGGCGCCCGGAGAGCAGTTGGCGCGACGGGCGATTCGCGAGATGGTGGCACGCGTGTAGCCACTCTTGCCGACGACGCCAAAGGTGGCGTGGGCCAGTTCGGTACGCAGGTCGTCACCCGGCGCGAGGACAATGCGATCGTCGCGATCGTGGAGCTGCACCTCGCCGACGTCTTCGGGGTCGGTGGTGAGCGTCTCGAGCAACAACGTCTCGAGCACGGCGTGGTAGTTCTCGTCTCGGCCGTACTGTCGGTCGGCCATGATCTGGACAATCACCAGGGCAAAAATGGTCAAGCCGCGAGTGTGAGTGGCGCTCACGTTGGGTGACGAACACAACTCTCGCTCGAGATAGTCGTGGATGAAGGGTTCGACCTCTTCGTGTAGTGTTGGTATCCGTCGCGACGTCAGCAGGAGCTGAATGCACGCCATGTCCGCGGGTGAGGTGTCGCTGAGGAGTTCAGTGATCGCGCCGACCGTGGTGGCGTCGGGCTTTTCGGCCGCCGTCATGCAGAGCTCAAACATTGAGATGGCCCGGAAGCAAAGAACCGAGTTCCAAAGATCGACGAGGAGTTCATCGACGTCTTCGTAGCGCGCGTAGGTGGCCCCGTGGGTCAGCCCGGCCTGGTGACCGACGTCGCGCAACGACACGTGATCTACCCCCACACGCAGGACTTCAGAAATGCCGGCTTCGCGAATGGCTTCGTCATTAGCGATGGCGCGCGAACTGCGCGCCCGTTGGCTGCGGGGCATAGCCAATACTACCTAAATATTACCCGTATCAACTACTAAGTGGCTGGTGGTGGCGCAAAACGACGCGTTGGGACGTGCGAGATTAGAGAGGTGGAGCCCTTCTCGTGAGCGGCCCGATTGCCGGGCGTCGCCGGGACCCGTAGTGGATTGACGACGTCGTTTCCCTACCTTCCTCTCGACGCCAAGGGTTGGCGTCTGGCGATGGGGCTCCGGCCACTCGATCTCTCGACGTGGTTCGAGATCGACGGATGCTACGACGAAGAGATGGCCCTCAAGGCGACTCTTCTTAAGGACAGTTACGACGTGGTCGTAGCGACCAATCCCGAAGGTGACGAGGCGAGCCGCGAACTCTTGGCAGAAGTCCGAGGATTCCTTCGTACGTACCATCCAGGGCTCGCCCCCGCCGTCATCGAGGGCGAGCATCCGATCGTGGAAGCCAGTCGCCTCGTCCAAGAGGACCTTTGCGTCTTGGTGAGGGACGACAGGTGGCGACTCCGTGCGGCGTGCGTGTGCTTTCCCTCGCGATGGAGTCTCGCGGCGAAGATTGGTACGACGCTCGACGACATTCACTCCCCGGTGCCTCTCTATGGCGAAGTGCTCGCGCGGCCCACGCGTGCCTTCTTCGATCGGCTCACGCCCGAGCGTTCGTACTGGCGTTTGAACTGGACGCTGCTCGATAGTCCGGTGCTGCATCAGCCTTTCGGTGCGCGAACCTCGCCGAGGGGCGGTCTCGCCGATTGGTTCTTTCGGGTCGAGCGCCAGACGATACGCCAACTGCCCCAGACCAAGGCGATCGTCTTCACCATTCGTACCTACGTCGCGTCCGCGGCGTCGTTGCGAGAGCGCGACGACACGTTCATCCCGGCGCTGGTGCACGCCCTGGAGAGCGCGCCACCATCGGTGCAGACCTACAAGGGTTGGACGGGCGTTGCCCAACAACTACGCGACGCGCTGGCTAGGAACGAATGAGATCCTTCGCAATGGCGATGACCTGCATTTCGTCGGTGCCGGCGTAGATGCGCAGGACNNTGACACGCGGCCTGTGCGGCGTAGAGCTTCATGGCCGAGGCCTCGGCGAAGCTCGGCGTGGCCCCGTCGATGGTGCGCTCGACGTGGGCAAAGACCAAGTTACGCACGTTGACGCGCGCGACCTCCATTTGAGCGAGCTTGAGTTGAATGAGCTGAAACTCCCCAATGGGCGTGCCCCACATCGTGCGGTGTTTGGCGTAGTCAATGGCCAGGCGCGTGCACTCTTCAATGATGCCCAGCGCCATCGCGGCCACGCCCGCGCGTTCGGCGACGAAATTGTCCTTGGCGCTTTGGCGTCCTCCGCCCTTGGTCTCTTCACTCTCACCCAGTAGCCGATCGAGCCCGACGCGCACGTCACTGAGGAAGATCTCACCGGTGGGCGAGGCGTGCTGGCCCATCTTTCGCATCGGCTTGGCCTGCTCGAGTCCGTCCATGCCCTTGTCGAGCACGAAGGTGAGGACCTTGCGCTGTCGGGGATCCTCGCCGCTGCCGTTATCGAGTTTGGCGTAGAGCACGATCGTGTCGGCGTAGGGACCGTTGGTGATCCAGGTCTTTTGACCGTTCAAGACGTAGCCGTCGCCGTCACGTGCGGCGCTCGTGCGCATTCCGCCCAGTGCGTCCGAGCCCGAATCGGGCTCGGTGATGGCCCAGGCGCCGATCTTGTCGAGGGTCATCAAATCGAGCGCCCAACGCTCCATCTGTGCGGGGGTGCCGAGCTTGTTGATCGTCCCCGCGGCCAGACCGGTGGAGACCCCGAGCGAGGTCACGAGACCAGGACTTACCCGGCAGAGTTCGATCGTGGGGATCAAGGTCAGCGCCGGGTCGTAGGCTCGACGCTCGTTCGATGGTTCATCGCCGGCGATCTTTCGTTGGAGTTGACGTTGAAATGACTCCTGGGCCATGGTGCGCAGTCCAAAGACGTCGTACATCTTTCGCAAGATCGCAAAGGGCGGCACGCCGTGGTGCTCGAGATCGTCGAGGTGAGGACGGATCTCCTCGTCGACGAAGCGGCGAACGACGTCGATGAGGGCTTGGTGTTCCTCGGACCATTCGTACATCGTCAGCCCCCCGTGGCCCCGTCGCGCGACGACACCCGAGCCATCCTACGGGGCACTCGCTTCGTCGATGGAGGGCCCTTTCAGTCGATCGACCAGTGCGCTCACCCACAGGGTCTGGGAAAACGCGACGATCACGGGCGCCACGCCCAACCAGGCGTGCGCGTGATACGACGCGACGAAGGCGGCCAGCAAGACCACGTCGGCCGAGTTTCGTATCAGCGAGGGTCGTCCGAGTCGTTGAGCGACGAGTGCGCTGACGAGGAGAAAGTTGACGCCGGGGATCACGGCGTGCATCGACCAGCGACCCCGGAGTTCCCTCACGCCAAAGGCGCACACGACCGAACCGAGTGCGAGCATCGCCACGGCGGTGCTACTGGCCGCCAGGGCAAACCAATCGGGCGTGGGGTGGGCCGTGCCGGGCCAGTGCGCGAGCACGCTGACCAAGAGCCCGAGTCCCCCCACGACGCCCACGACGCCCACGCTCCACACCCGACCGAGGGCCTGCACGAGACTCAAATTGGCCGCGAGTCGCGCCGACACTCTCGACTCGCCGTAGGGCCGCGTGACCTCGGACCACTTCGATCCCGTCCACACACGCCACTGACGGGTCCCCGAGGGATCGGGGTACCAGCCAGCGGGCACGGCGTTCGGCGTAGAAAAGCTCACGCCATCAGCCTTTCATAGGTGATGCGGCCCGGTTCCTAAGTGTGGCCCGCACCGGTGAGTGGCACGTTCAGCATGGTGGTGACGCCGATGGCGACGCAACGTTTCGCGCCACAGGCGGCGTCGAGTAGTGGTGTGGGCACGTAACGCAGTGATGCGTTGATCGCGAGGCTCTCGTGCACGTTGGCGAGCCAGGGCGTCTCGGCCGTACGTTGTCCGACTACCACGCACGATGACCACGTCGAACAGGCCAGGGCGTTGGCGCGCTGGGCGAGTGACACGCTGGTCCATGTTCGAGCGAACGTGTTGGAGCGGATCAATAGTGAGGAGTGCGCGGTGCTCGCGAGCGCCACGCAACGCAGTTGCGTACACGCGAGTGAGTTCATCGTCGTCCACGCCGTGGGCGTCGCTTGCTCGTTCCACGTCGTGCCGCCGTCTCGCGTGACGTAGAGCACGAACTGGTGAAGTGGCGAGCGCGCCCCCACCACACAGTCAAAGATGGCGCCGCAGGCCAGGGCCGTGATCGTGTCGCCCTTCGCCCAACTCATGGATTGCGGGTTCGTCCACGTCAGTCCGTCGTCGGCGCTGATGCTAAAGCGCGGGCTGCCCGCCTGGGCGCTCGTGTCTACGAGCGCACAGTTGAGTTCATTGCAGTTGAGCGCGTCCACGCCGATTCCTCCAGGCGGCGGCGTCGCAATGCTCACGGCGTGCGTCGTCGCGTCAAAGTGCCACAAGAGATCACGATCGGGCTGGGATCCACCCACTAGGCAACTGCTGGCCGAACAGGCGATCGACGTGATGAGGGGCGAGGGCGAAGGGGGGAGCGTGAGACTTAACCAACGTCCGCGCGCGGTGCTGAACTCGCCCACCGAGGTTGGCCCGACGCTGGCGCTGGTCGTGCCCACCGCAAGACAGACGTCGTTGAGGGTGCACCCCACGCTCGAGAGGGGAACCGAGATGCTGAGGGCCGGCGTGCCGCTGAGATGCTCACTCGCTAGGGGGGTAGCGGCGCAACTGGCGAGCACGAGCGCGCCGGCGCCCAGGAACGCGACGAGGCGCACGCCAAAGCGCACGCGAGCAGGGATTGGACTCATGAACTCTTCGTCGAATCCTCGCTAGATAGTCAGTGATGAACTACTGAACGGAACGAACGGCGGCGCCCAACACGCTCAAGCCGTCGTTGAGCTGTTCGTCACTGATGATGAGCGGGGGCAAAAGGCGAATGACGTTCCCGTAGGTGCCACACGTCAGGGCGATCACGCCGTGTTGCTGGCAGTATCCAACAATGGCCTTCGTGGCCGCGGCGTTGGGCGTCTTGGTGCCGGGCTCGACCAGCTCGATGGCCACCATCGCGCCACGTCCGCGCACGTCACCGATGATGGCGACGTCTCTTTGGAGCGAGCGCAGCGAAGCGAGCATGATGTCGCCCAGCACGCGAGCTCGCGCCACGAGATTGTTGTCGCGCAAGGTATTGATCGTGGCCAACGCCGCGACGGCCGCGACGGGGTTGCCCCCGTAGGTGCCCCCGAGCCCGCCCTCGTGCACCGCGTTCATCAGTTCCGCTCGACCGGTCACCGCCGCCAAGGGCATGCCGCCCGCGAGGCCTTTTGCCGTTGCGACCAGGTCGGGCACGACACCTTCATGATTCACGGCGAACCAGTCGCCGGTGCGACAGAAGCCGCTTTGAATCTCGTCGGCGATGAAGACGACCCCGTGCTCGGTGGTCCACTTCGAAAGGGCCGGCAGGAATCCCTCGGCCGGCACGACGAAGCCGCCTTCGCCCTGAATGGGCTCGATCAAGAGCGCCGCGACGTTCTTCGCGCCGACGTCGGACTCGATGATGTTGATCGCGAGCGTGGCGGCGTCGGCGCCGCTAAGTCCGTCGCGGTAGGGGTAGCTCATGGGCACGCGGTAGATTTCGGGGGCGAAGGGTCCAAAACGGTCCTTGTAGGGCATGTTCTTCGCCGTCAGGGCCATGGTGAGGTTGGTGCGACCGTGATAGGCGTGTTCGAACACGACGATCGCCGGACGACCAGTGGCGAGGCGCGCTATTTTGACGGCGTTCTCGATTGCTTCGGCGCCGGAGTTAAAGAGTGCGCTGGTCTTGGCAAAAGTCCCGGGAGTCAGGGCCGCGAGTTCTTCACAGACCTCGACGTAACTCTCGTAGGGCGTCACCATGAAACAGGTGTGAGTGAAGTTGGCGACCTGCTGGCTCACGGCGTCGACCAAGGCCGGCACGGCGTGGCCGATTCCCGTGACCGCGATGCCCGATCCGAGGTCCAGTAGATGGTTGTCATCAACGTCGACGAGTATGGCGCCTTCGGCGCGCGCGATGTAGACCGGAAATCCCACAGTGAGTCCCGCACTGACGGTGGCCTTGCGGCGCTCGTGCAACGCCTGGGAGTTAGGTCCAGGTATGGCGGTGACGACCTTGCGCTGCGTACCGACCGACGATTTAATTGACGAAACCATAGTGCTCTCCTGGAAGTTCGACCTAGATCAGACGTCTCAATCGTACTGGCGTCACCCGAGGTCGTCACGAAGGAGAAGAAACGGGTGACCGAAGTCACCCGTTTCTCGCTGGCGGAGGAGGTGGGATTTGAACCCACGGTGCCCGTAGACACAGCAGTTTTCGAGACTGCCCGATTCGGCCGCTCTCGCACCCCTCCGTCGAGGAGTCTACAACGCAGGTGCGAAGGGACTTGGGGCGTGCTTTTCGTGTCCTACGCTTCGACCTCATGGACAGTGACGACGAACGCTTTATGCGCGACGCGCTCGACGCGGCGCGGCGCGCGAGTGTGCACGACGACGTTCCGGTGGGTTGCGTGCTCGTCGAAGGCGGGGTGGTGATCGGCGTTGGGGAGAACCGAAGAGAAGTTGACGGTGATCCAACGGCACACGCCGAGCTCGTGGCCCTACGAGACGCCGCGAGTTCACGGGGCTACTGGCGGATGGACGGCGTCACCGCCTACGTCACCCTGGAGCCGTGCGTGATGTGTGCCGGCGCGTTCTTAAACGCGCGCCTGGCCAGGGTGGTCATTGGGGCGAGCGACGAAAAGGCGGGTGCCGTGGGCTCTCGTTACAACCTCTTGAGCGATCCACGTCTGTTGCACGAGGCCTCGATCACCTATGACGTTTTGGCCGGTGAGTCGGGCGAACTACTTCGCACGTTTTTTCTGGAGCGTCGAACCGAGTAAGTGATTCGGGTGCACTTAGATATTGAGATCGCCGCGCCCTGAGCTAGACGAAGGCGTCGACGCGTAGTTCCAGTTCTCCCTGGGGAGTGACTTGAGTGGAGTACTCGAGTACGGGGTGCGGGAAACCTGCCGTCGCACGAAATGAGAACCACATGAATCTGATGTTAAAGGGGCCCGATCCGCTCAGGGTACCAATACCGGCGAGGCGCCCGCCCTTGGGGGCTGCATTTTGCAGCTTGGTGAAGGCACTAGCGCCCCCTGGGACCAGGTAGTAGTACGTGACGTCCACTTGGAAAGGAGTGCTGGGCGGGTAAGCCGGAGTGGCCAGGCCTCTCCCGTCGGCGGCGATCCACTTCGAAATCCTTCTGGACCCGTGCGGTAGTGGTGGGAGCGTCAACAGGTGTCTAGCGTCCGCCGTGGCGAGTACTCGTCGCTTGCCGCCGGAGAGTCCGAAAGCGGCGGTGTAGTTGGGCGGGAAGACGATGAAGGTGACCGCGGCCAGAACCACGACCAGCGCGGTCCCCCAGCGAGACGCCCAGATGGAGGATATGGTCCCGGCTCTCGTCATCAGAGTCAGCATGCTCCGTTCATGATTGGATACCACTATTGCTCAAATGCGGCTCTGTTGGACGTCATACGGTTGGGGGCGCTGTTCAACCTGCCGAGATGGGAAGTGCGTTATTGCATTCTCCAGCGGAGGAGGTGGGATTTGAACCCACGGAAGGTTTCCCTTCACACGATTTCCAATCGTGCCGATTCGGCCGCTCTCGCACTCCTCCAAGTGGCGATATTCACACTGGGAAATGAATACCGGCTCGCAAGGCTACCCGAGGTCTGGCGCGTCGGCCTCCGATAGCCTTGGACCGCCGAGGTTCACAGCGGTGGTCGGGTCCCGTGCGACGACCTTTCGTGAACCGAGTCAGGGGTGGAAGCCAGCAGCTCTCAGCGAACTGTGTTGGGTGCCACGGATCGCCTGACCACCGCTTTGGACCTCGGCACGTTACGTCATACCGTTAGCATCAAGGCATGCCTGACGCGAAAGCGACCCCCACCTCACTCGACGGCGTGACCTCTCTTTACCGGCGCTTTCG
>PKXH01000036.1:18571-53111 GCA_003133405.1 Acidimicrobiaceae bacterium
TCGCACGCGTACCTCTTCTCGGGACCCCGCGGGACCGGTAAGACCACGGCCGCGAGAATTCTGGCCAAAGCCTTGAACTGTGAGCACCCCGTCGACGGCGACGCCTGCGCGAAGTGCGCTAGTTGTCTCGCGATCGCCAAGGGATCGTCGCTTGACGTCATCGAACTGGACGCGGCGTCCAATAACGGCGTCGACGATATTCGTGACATCATCGCCGGCGCGTGGCACGGTACGCCCGGACGTTGGAAGGTCTACATCTTTGACGAAGTGCATCAACTTTCCAAAGCGGCCTCGGCGGCGCTGTTAAAAACGCTCGAAGAGCCGCCCTCGCACGTGGTCTTTGTCCTGGCGACCACCGATCCGCACAAGGTGCTGCCGACGATTCGATCGCGCACCCAACACCTCGAGTTTCGCCTCCTTAGCGCAGAGACGCTCGCCACGTTGCTCCACGACGTGAAGGGCGCCGCGGGCTTGGGCGCGGACGACGCCACCATCGAGGCCGCAGTGCGACTGGGTCGGGGTTCGGCTCGCGACGCGCTGAGTGCGCTGGATCAACTACTCGCCACCGGCTCGATAAGCGAGGCGCAGCCCGAGTTCGATGGACTCTTTCACGCGCTGGTGCACGACGACGCCGCGGCGGCGTTGCGCGCGCTCGCCGTGCTCGCGCGCGAAGGGTGGGACCCCGAGCAGTTGGCCGAAAATTTCGCCGGTGAGGTTCGTCAGGTCTTCTTGTTGCAGGTGGCGCCCGAGGTCGCCGACGCCGTTGACGCCGATCGCGAGCGACTCGTCGCGTGGGGCGAACAACTGGGCCTGGCGCGCAGTGTGCGAATCCTCGAGACCGTTGGGCGAGCGATACGTGAGATGAAGAGCGCCCCAGAAAAGATCGTCATGTTAGAAGTCGCCATGGTACGTCTCACGAAGCCTGACCTCGACAGTTCCTATGAGTCACTCGACGAACGGCTCACCAGAGTCGAACGGGGCGCCGGACGAGTGGCGCCCACGCCCGCCGACACGTCGCCCGCGCTACGTCCAATTGGCTCGACACGTCCCCCCAAGGCATCTGCACCCGTGGTGACCCCGAACGGAAACGACGAGGCCCCGCTAAAGGACCCGCCGATCGCTCCTGCGTCGCCACCGAGTCCCAACGCCGCCGACCTGGCCCTCGAGGACGTGCGGGAACGGTTCTTTGAGCGAGTGATCCCTCGGACCTCTCGTTCGGCGCAGTTGCTCTTACGATCGGCAAAAATTGAGTCGTTGGATGGGCTGTTGTTGACGATCGCGGTGCCCAGTGAAGAGATGCGCCAAAACACCGAGATCATCGCCCAGGGACTCAAGGGCGCCTTAGAGCACGAGTTCAAATCGCCACTGACGATCTATTGGACCGTGGACGCTTCGTTGCTCGACGCGCCCCTACCCGCTCGTCGAGCGGTGAGCCTGCCCGCTCTGGTGGAGGAGGAACTCGACCGTGGCGAAGAGTCCGTGATAGTCGTCGATTCCGTGGCCGACCACCTCATCACCGAGATGTTCCCGGGCGCCCAGGAGATATCGTGAACTACCCACCGGCCCTGCAGGCCGTGGTCGACGAACTCGGGCGTTTTCCGGGTGTCGGGCCCAAATCAGCCCAGCGCATCGCGTTTTGGTTGATGCGCCAACCCGGTGAGGACGTCGATCGGCTGGCGCGAGCGCTCGAGGAGATGAGGTCCAAGCTCTCGTTTTGCGAACGTTGCTGCAACATTGCTGAGTCGGGGGGACTCTGCCCGATCTGCGCAGACTCCCGACGTGATCAGACCACGATCTGTGTAGTGGAGAGCCCGCCAGATGTGGTGGCCGTCGAGCGCTCGGGCGCCTTTCACGGCACGTACCACGTCTTGCACGGCGTATTGAATCCCCTCGAGGGGGTGACGCCCGATCGCTTGAAGATTCAAGAGCTTTTGGTCCGTCTGCACGGTCCAGTGAAGGAAGTCATTCTCTGTTTCAACTCCAACGTCGAAGGCGACCACACCGCGATGTACCTCAGTCGACTCCTCCAGGTACCCGGGCTCGTCGTCTCCCAACCGGCCAGCGGTCTGCCCGTCGGGGGCGACTTGGAGTTCGCCGACGATCTCACGTTAGGACGGGCCTTCGAAGGACGACGGGTACTGAGCGACTAGTCGACGCCGTGTCGTCCGTTTCGAGGTCGACGGGCGTCACATTTTGAGCGAGACTAGACCGGTGCGGTATCTCACGATTGTTCGCCACGCCAAGGCCGAAAAGGCCACGTCGGACCAGCGCGACTTTGACCGTAAGTTGAGTGACCGGGGGCGACGTCAGTGTGAACAGTTGCGCGTCTGGGCGAACGACGAGAGCGAACTCGGTCGCTTCGGGCCCACTACGGCCCTGGTGAGTTCGGCCGCGCGAACCAAAGAGACTTTCCGTCGGGCCTTTGACGGGACGCTCTTCGCCGGCGAGCGCGTCCTGAGCGAGCTGATCTACAACGGCCAACGACACGTCTCGGCCGAGGATCTGCTCATCGACCTCGCGTCGATCGACCCGGTGACGACGTCCCTTGCCGTGGTTGGGCACAATCCGACGGTGCTCGAACTGCTGTGGTCACTGGGGGAAGAACTTCCCGAGTCGCTGCGCACCGGCTTTCCCCTCGGGGGGGCCTACGTCTTGGCGATACCCGACGATCAACCGATCGGCCTTGGCCACTACCCACTCGTCGCGCGCTACGTGCCCGACTAGAGCGAGCGCAGGATTGCGGCGTCGCCTTGTCCTCCGCCCCCACAGAGCGCGACGGCGGCCACCCCGCCGCCGCGACGACGTAGCTCCAACAAAGCGGTGAGCGCTAAGCGGGTGCCCGACATGCCCACGGGGTGACCGAGCGCGACGGCTCCCCCGTTCACGTTCAACTTCTCTTCGTCCAAGTCCAGGTCGTCGGCCGACGCGAGACCGACCGCGGCGAAGGCCTCGTTGATCTCGATGAGGTCGAGTCCTTTCACGTCGAGTTGCGCCTTCTTCGCGGCTTGGAGAATGGCGTTGGCCGGTTGGCCCAGGAGCGAGGTGTCGGGCCCGGCGACCTGGCCGTAACTGACGAGCTCACCGATTGGGGTGAGACCGAGTTGGGCGCAACGTTCCTCGGACATCACCAGCACCGCCGCGCCGCCGTCGGAGATCTGTGAGGCGTTGCCCGCGGTGATGGTGCCGTCTTTGTCGAAGGCCGTACGAAGTTGAGCAAGTGACTCGGCCGTGGTGTCGCCGCGTACCCCTTCGTCGATCGAGATCATCAGCGGATCGCCCTTGCGCTGGGGAACGGCGACCGCGACGATCTCCTCGGCGAACTTGCCCGAGGAAATGGCCGCCGCGGCCAGTTGGTGACTTCGAGCGGAGAACTCGTCTTGACGGGCTCGGCTGATGCGCCCGTGGTTGTACCGCTCGGTCGCCAGGCCCATGGCGCACTGATCGAACGCACAGGTCAGTCCGTCAAACATCATGGAGTCGACGACCTTTTGGTCGCCGATGCGAAAGCCGGCGCGAGCCCCGGGCAGCAGGTATGGTGCGCCGGTCATTGACTCCATGCCGCCGGCGATGATGACGTCGGCCTCACCGGCGCGGATCATCAGGTCGGCCAGATAGATGGTCTGCAGACCCGAGAGACAGACCTTATTAATGGTGGTGGCGTGCACGCTCATGGGGATGCCGGCCTTCACCGCGGCTTGACGGGCCGTGATCTGACCCTGTCCGGCCTGAAGTACCTGACCCATCAGCACCGCGTCCACGCTCGCCGGATCGATGCCGGTCTTTTCCAACACGGACTTGATGGCGGCGCCGCCCAGGTCCTGCGCGCTCAGCGTGGCGAACACGCCCGAGAACTTGCCAATAGCGGTACGGCTTCCAGCGACGATGACACTGCGTGACATATCAACTCCTTTGTGACGAACCCCTCGGGGTTACCACTTGAAACGATAGGCGTTTCTCGACCACGCCGATCTGCGCTGACGAGAAGCGCCTGGGCTGAGCGAAGTGCGCGGTGCTCGCTGGCTCGTGATCGGCGCCGAAAGTCGACACGTCAAGTAGTTGAAGAGCGGCGCCGTCAGTATTCTTCGAGTTCTGCAGTAGTTTCGAGGCAATCCAAAGTTGGATGTCGTGGCGGGGGCGCTATGGGTGAGTCAGTTCAAAGTGCCGTCGTTGAAGCAACGCCCGCGCTCACTCACGGAGTCCTTCGAGGTGAGCACTTCGTCTCCTTAGAAGAGCTGAACCGTCGAGCACTGCGAGCGGCGACGGGGCTTCGTTCTCTGGGCGTGCGGGCCGGTGACACCGTGGCGTTGCTGCTTCGAAACGACCACGAATTCTTCGAAGCGTCGTTCGCGGCGTCTGCGCTCGGCGCTGCTCCGGTGCCGATCAACTGGCACGGGAGCGCCGAAGAGATCGCCTACGTTCTCCAGGACTGCGAAACCAGCGTGCTCGTGGTGCACGCTGACCTACTCCAACAGGTGCGTCACGTCATCCCGTCGAACATCACGGTCTTAGGGGTCCCCACGCCCGAGAGCATCGCCTCGAGTTTCTCTGTTACGGCCTCTGACGCGGGGCTGTCTGAAGACGTCACCGAGTGGTCCGCGTGGCTCGAAGGCTTCGGGGCCCTTGAAGAGCTCGACGACTCCGAACCCTGGTCGATGATCTACACCTCAGGTACGACCGGCCACCCCAAGGGGGTGCGTCGACTGCCGGGGACGCACGACACCGAAGAGGGCTTGGACTACCTGACCGAGGTCGGCGCGTACTTTGGTCTCTGGCCCGAGATGCGAACGGTGATCTGCGGGCCGATGTACCACTCGGCCCCGTACGCCTATGCGGTGCTCGCCGCGCGTTCCTACGCTGGCCTGCTCGTCATCCAGGATCGCTTCGATCCCGAGGGATTGTTGGCGCTCATCGAACTACACCGCATCACCTCGTTGTACATGGTGCCGACCATGTTCGTGCGCCTGTTGCGCCTGCCCCTCGAAGTGCGTGCTCGCTACGATCTCTCTTCCTTGACTCACGTCTCTCATACCGCAGCGCCCTGCCCGCCCGACGTCAAGCGAGCGTTGATCGAATGGTGGGGTCCGATCATCTCCGAGCTCTACGGCAGTACCGAAGTCGCCTTCATTGCGGGCTGCACCAGCGAAGAGTGGCTGGCCCATCCCGGCACGGTCGGTCGCCCTCTCTCGAGCTGCGACGTTCGCGTCTTCGACGAGGACGGCACGGAGTTGGCCACGGGCGAGTCCGGTGAGGTCTTCGTGCGAGCGAAGGCCACCACCGACTTCACGTACCAGGGCAAGGCCGAAGCCCGGGCCGAGGTGGAGCGCGACGGGCTCATCACCTGCGGCGACGTCGGGTTCCTCGACGAGGACGGTTTTCTCTATCTCTGTGACCGAGTGCGCGACATGATCATCTCGGGCGGCGTCAACATCTATCCCATCGAGATTGAGGCCTGTTTGTTGAAACTGCCCGGTGTGGCCGACTGCGCCGTCTTCGGGATTCCCGACTCCGAATACGGCGAGTCCATCGCCGCGGCGATCAAGTTAGAACCCGAGGTCGCCTTGACGGCCGGTGAGATCCAAGCGCACGTCCGTGAACATCTGGCCAGCTTCAAGGTGCCCAAGGTGGTCACGTTCCATGAAAGCCTGCCACGAGAGGACTCCGGCAAGATGTTCAAGCGAAAGTTGCGCGCGCCGTATTGGGAGCAAGCCGGACGCACCATCTGAATTCTTGTCGGCAACGATTGAATCGGGCAAGTCACGCGGGCCACTAGCCTCGCGCAGGTGAGTGAGATTCTTGACGCCGCGGTGGCGGCAGCGTCACCAGAGACGTTGGCGTCGCTGCCGATGCCCGAGACGTATCGGGCGGTCTTCGTTCGCCGCGACGAACAGAGCATCTTTGAAGGGATGGCGAGCAAGGACAAGGATCCGCGTCAAATGCTGCACGTGGGCGAGGTGCCGCTCCCTGAGCTCGCGCCCGACGAGGTCTTTCTCGCGGTCATGGCGTCGTCGATCAATTTCAACACGGTGTGGACCAGCATTTTTGAGCCACTGCCCACGTTTGGGTTTCTCGACCGGATGGCGAAGGAGTCGGTCTGGGGCCAGCGTCACGCACTGGACTATCACGTCGTGGGCTCGGACGCCGCCGGGGTCATCTTGCGCACGGGGTCGGCGGTGCGAAATTGGAAGGTCGGCGACAACGTCACGGTGCACTGCAACTACGTCGACGACCAAGATCCGAGTAGCCACGACGACTCGATGATGTCGAATAACCAGCGCATCTGGGGATTCGAGACGAACTTCGGCGGCTTGGCGGACATCGCGGTCGTCAAGGCTAATCAGCTCATGCCCAAGCCGGGGCACTTGACGTGGGAGGAGGCGGGGGTGAACGCCCTGTGCAACTCCACGGCCTATCGCATGCTGGTCTCGAGAAACGGCGCGCCCGTCACGCAAGGCGACCGGGTGCTGATCTGGGGCGCGTCGGGCGGTCTGGGATCGTTCGCTGTCCAGCACGTGTTGAACTCTGGCGGGGTGCCCATCGGGGTGGTGTCCAGTGAGTCCAAGGTCGCGGCGCTGCACGAACTTGGCTGTGAGCACGTCATCAATCGCGAAGAGAAGAACTACCAGTTCTGGAAGGACGAGCACACCCAAGACGAGAGCGAGTGGCGCCGACTGGGCAAAGACATCCGTTCGCTCGCCGGCGACGACCCCGGCATCGTCTTTGAGCACCCCGGTCGCTCGACCATGGGCGCCAGCGTGTTCGTCGCCAAGCGCGGCGGCATCATCGTGACCTGTGCCGCGACGAGTGGCTACCTGGTCGAATATGACAATCGCCACTTGTGGATGAAACTAAAGACCATCCGAGGGTCGCACTTCTCGAACTACCGCGAGGCGTGGGCCGCCAATCAAACCATCATCGACGGCAACGTCGTGCCGCCGCTTTCGGCGGTCTTTCCCCTAGAAGAGACCGGCGAGGCCGCCTACGAGGTCCACCACAACCGCCACGAAGGAAAGATTGGCATTCTCTGCGCGGCGCCGCGCGAGGGGCTCGGGGTTACGGATCCCGAGCTTCGCGCGCGCGTGGGCGAAGATCGACTGACGATCTTTCGCCGTCACGACAAGGCGTAGCGATGGACTCGCGGCTCACCGAGATCGACCATGTCGCCATCGCCGTGCGCGACTTGGATGCGGCGGTTGCGTGGTACGAACAGGTCTTCGGCGCGACGGTGGAACATCGAGAGTTCGTCGAATCCGACGGCGTCGAAGAGGCGTTGGTGCGCGTCGCCGACTCGTACATCCAACTGCTCACGCCCACTCGCGACGACTCGCCCGTGGCGAAGTACTTAGCGACGAAGGGCGAAGGTCTCCATCACGTGGCCTATCGCGTGGCGAACTGCGCCGCCGCACTTGACGAAGTGAAAGCGTCGGGCGCTCGAGTCATCGATGACACTCCTCGACCGGGATCGCGCGGCACGACCGTGGCGTTCATTCATCCCAAGTCGTCGTTTGGCACGCTGATTGAACTCGTCGAAGTCAACAAATAGTCCGTCGCGCGCGGCGACACGACCAGTGAACTCGGAATTTTCTACTTACGGGTAACGAGAGATTCCTACTTCGCGGTAACGCTTGGGGTGTCTCTGGGTTGCGCGATTTGGTACTTGCGGGCTGTGGCCTCAAGGTGACGAGGCGGTGCATCATGACTAGCCTGGCTTCATATGGTGCATTCGATGGCGGAGCGTCTCAAGGAATTAGAGGCCTTAAAAGCTGAAGCTCTTGTCGCCGGCGGAGAGAAGGCGATTGAGCGTCAACGCGCCAAGGGCCGAATGACCGCCCGGGAACGTCTGGAGTATCTCCTCGACGAAGATTCGTTCCAAGAGTTCGATATGTTGAACCGTCACGTGACCTCGGGAATGGGTCTAGAGGATTCACGGCCCTACTCCGATGGCGTCATCACGGGCTACGGCAAGATCGACGGGCGCAAGGTCTGCGTGTACTCCCAAGACTTCACCGTCTTCGGCGGCGCGCTCGGCGAGACCCACGGCGAGAAGATTCAAAAGATCATGGACCTCGCGACCACGATGGGCATGCCCATCATCGGTCTCAACGACGGGGCCGGCGCTCGAATTCAAGAGGGCGTCGCGGGACTGCACTCCTACGGGGGTATCTTTCGGCGCAACGCGCGCGCTTCGGGCGTCGTGCCCCAGATCTCGGTCATCCTGGGGCCCTGCGCCGGGGGCGCGGTCTACTCGCCGGCCCTCACGGATTTCATCTTCATGGTGAAGGACACGAGTCACATGTTCATTACCGGTCCTGACGTCGTGAAGTCGGTCACGGGCCAGGACGTGACGCTCGAAGAGTTGGGGGGTGCCCAGACCCACGCGACCAAGTCGGGCGTGGCCAGCTTTGTCCTGCCCGACGAGAAGAGCGTGCTCGACGAGGTTCGCTACCTGATGTCGTTCCTGCCCTCGAACAACATGGAAGAGCCGCCGCGCATCATGACCGGCGACGACCCGGATCGACTCTGTGAGGATCTACGCGAACTACTGCCCGACTCTCCGAATCAGCCCTACGACATGAAAAAGGTCATCACCTCGGTGGTGGACGACGGGGATTACATGGAGGTGCACGCCACCTACGCCCAACAGGTGACCTGTGGCTTCGCGCGTTTGGACGGGCACACCATCGGGCTTATCTCGAACCAGCCCCAGATCCTCGCCGGGGTCCTCGACATCGAGTCCAGCGAGAAGGCCGCGCGCTTCGTGCGCACCTGTGACGCTTTTAACGTGCCCATCGTCACGTTCGTGGACGTGCCGGGTTTCATGCCCGGGGTCGAGCAGGAGTACGGCGGCATCATCCGTCACGGCGCTCAGTTGCTCTACGCCTTTTGCGAAGCGACGGTGCCGCGCATCTCGGTCATCACCCGCAAGGCCTACGGCGGGGCGTACGTGGTCATGAACTCCAAGTCCATCGGCGCGGACCTCGCCTTCGCGTGGCCGACGGCCGAACTCGCGGTGATGGGTGCCGCGGGCGCCGTGGGCATTGTGTATCGGCGTGACATCGCCGAGTCGAGCGATCCCGAGGCCCTGCGCGCGCAGCTGATCGAGGACTACGAGGAGCGCTACGCCAACCCCTACGTCGCCGCCGAGCGGGGCTTCATCGATGACGTCATCGATCCCGCCGAGACGCGTCGGATTCTGGCGCGGTCACTGGACCTGTTGCGAGGTAAGCGCGAGGACCTGCCCAAGCGCAAGCACGGGAACGTGCCGCTGTGAACTACGGACTGGCGCCACGACCGGGGCTGCCCCCCGAGGAGATGGCCGCCCTCGTCGCGGTGGCCGAGGAGTTGCTCAAGGCCGAACGTCAACGCGCGAGAGACACGCCGCCCCCGTGGCGATTCTCCGGGCGCTGGTTTAACGCCGGGCCCTTCACGCTTCGCCGCCCGCATCACGCGAACTAGAGGATTCGATCAGGTCGAGCAAGTCGTCCATGATCGCGCTGAGCGAGTAGTCCTTGGGCGTGTAGACCGCGGCCACGCCCATCGTGCGCAGCGCGCTCGCGTCATCGTCGGGCACGATGCCGCCCACGACCACCTTCGCCTCGACCTTGGCGTCACGGAGCCCTTGGAGGACCCGGGGCACGAGGGCGAGGTGCGAGCCCGACAGCACCGAGAGGCCCACCACGTCCACGTCCTCGTCGCGCGCGGCCGCGACGATCTCTTCGGGGGTCAGGCGTATTCCCTGGTAGATCACTTCAAATCCGGCGTCGCGCGCGGCCACGGCGATCTGTTCGGCGCCATTGGAGTGTCCGTCGAGACCGGGTTTGGCGACGAGCAATCTCGGCGGGGCGCCACGTCGTTCGCTCAGTGCGCGCGAACGGGCCACGAGAGCGCTGAAGTTGGCGCCGCGGCTGGCGGCGCGGGCCCGCACGCCGGTGGGCGCGCGGTACTCGCCAACGACGTCGCGCAGCGCATTGGCCCATTCGCCGGTGGTGCCGCCGGCCTTGGCGAGCGCGATGGTCGGCACCATGACGTTGTCGTTGGCGTCGTCACTCGCGACGACGCGGCGCAGTTCGCTCAGCGCGGCCTTGACGGCCTCATCGTCGCGCTGGGCGCGCCACGCCCGGACGTCGTCGATCATCTCTTGTTCGATGATCGGATCGACCACCATGATGGCCTCGAGTGACGGGTCGTTCGTGAGCGGTGACGTCGCCGTTTCAAGAAAGCGATTCACGCCCACGACCACCTGCTCGCCGGACTCGATGCGCTCGAGCCGAGCCGTCTGGCTGGCCACCAGCCGGCTCTTCAGCTCCTCGATGGCGTTAAAGGCGCCACCTAAGGCGAGCACGTCGTCCAGTTCACTCTGGGCGTCCACGGTCAGTTCGTGGACCAGGGCGTCCATGACCTGGGAGCCCGCGAAGATGTCGGGATACTCCAGAAGATCGCTCTCGTAGGCCAGGACCTGCTGGATTCGAAGGCTCCACTGCTGATCCCAGGGGCGCGGGAGGCCCAGCGCTTCGTTCCACGCGGGCAGCTGGATGGCCCGGGCCCTCGCGTCGGCCGAAAGGGTGACGCCGAGCATCTCGAGGACGATGCGCTGGATGTTGTTCTCGGGCTGCTGTTCGGTGAGACCGAGCGAGTTCACCTGCACGCCGTAGCGAAAGCGACGCAACGACGGGTCGTCCACGCCATAGCGAGTGCGACAGATCTCGTCCCACATCGCGGTGAAGGCGCGCATTTTGGCGACCTCTTCAATGAAGCGCACGCCGGCGTTCACGAAGAACGAGATTCGTCCTACTACCTCGGGCATGAGTTCGGCTTCGACTTTGCCCGAATCGCGAACCGCGTCCAAGACGTCGATGGCCGTGGCCAACGCGTAGGCGATCTCTTGGGCCGGGGTCGCCCCGGCCTCTTGGAGGTGGTAGCTACAGACGTTGACCGGGTTCCACTTGGCGACGTGGTGGATGCCGTAGGCGATCATGTCGGCGATGAGACGCTTCGAGGGTTCGGGCGCGAAGATGTAAGTCCCGCGACTTAGGTACTCCTTGACGATGTCGTTCTGGGTGGTGCCCTGGAGGGTGGCCACGTCGACGCCTTCTTCCTCGGCCAGGGCGAGGTACAGACCCCACAGCCACGCGGCCGTCGCGTTGATGGTCATGGAGGTGTTCATTTCGTTCAAGGGAAGGCCCTCGAAGAGCTGGCGCATGTGACCCAAGTGCGCCACCGGCACGCCCACCTTGCCGACCTCGCCCGCGGCGCAGGGATCGTCCGGGTCGTAACCGGTCTGGGTGGGCAGGTCAAAGGCGATGGAGAGGCCGGTCTGGCCCTTGGCCAAGTTGCCGCGATAGAGCTCGTTCGACTTCGTGGCGTTGGAGTGACCCGAGTAGGTCCTCATCACCCACGCCTTGGAACGATCTTTCACTTTCTCTCCCGTCGAGGGCTAGTGGTTGTATTGGTAGAAGCCCTCGCCCGATTTTCTCCCGAGAAGTCCGGCGCTCACCATGCGACGCAGTAAGGGCACGGGGGCGTAGTTCGCGTCCGCGTACTCAACGTAGAGCGCGTCGAGGATCGCGAGCGAGGTGTCCAGACCCACGAGGTCGAGCAGAGCGAAGGGACCCATGGGGAACCCGCAGCCGCCCTTCATCGCCGCGTCGATGCCCTCCTTCGTCGCGACGCCGTGCTCTAAGAGTCGAACGGCGTTGTTGAGGTAGGGAAAGAGCAGTGCGTTCACGATGAAGCCCGCCTGGTCCTTGACTTCGATGGGCTCTTTGCCGCATGTCAACACGAACTCAGTGACGGCTTCGATCGTCTCGTCGCTGGCGCTCAGCGGGCGCACCACTTCGACGAGTGCCATGGTCGGCACCGGGTTGAAGAAGTGCACCCCGCAGACGCGCTCGGGCCGCGAGACCTGCATGGCGAGATCGATGATCGGCAGTGTCGAGGTGCACGTCGCGATGATGGCCTTCGGGCCCACCACGTCGTTGAGGGCTCGAAAGAGTTCCATCTTGACCTCAAGGTCCTCCACGACCGTTTCGATCACGAGATCACAGGCAGCGAGATCGGTGAGGCTGGCGGTGACGGTGACGCGCTGGCGAATGGCGGCGGCGTCTTCGGCCGTGCGTTTCGCCTTCTCCACCTGCTTAGCGAGCGAGCGATCCAACTGGACCAACAGGGCGTCGGCACTGGCTTCGGTGCGAGCACGTACGATGACGCGCGCACCCGTGGCGGCGCACGCTTCAGCCACGCCGCTGCCCATAATGCCCGAACCGACGACGCCGATTAATTGAAAGCTCATGTGGGAACACTACCGTTAGCGATTGGTATCTTCGGGTGCGATACTCAATCGGTGCAGGAGACGACCGCCCTCGTGGGTTCACTCGAGGCGTTGCGCGAACTACTGGCGAAGGGCGAGGTGCTGGACGTCTCGCTGGGCACCGACGTGGTCGTCGTGCCTACGGGCGCCGCTTTCACCGGACTGAGCGAAGCGGCGCTCGAGCTCGCCGCGGTGTTCGAGGTATTCGGGGCGAAGGTCGAAGCGTTGATGATCGGCGATCGGGCCGCGAGTTTCGAGCCCTACTTCGTCGAGCGAGTGAAGGGCGCGGATCTCGTGGTGCTGAGTGACGGTTCGGCGCTGCACGCGAAGAGTACGTGGCGCGGAACGCCGGTGGGCGACGCGATTCGCACGGCCCCCCGGCTCGTGGCAGTGGGATCGTGCGCGTCGGTGCTCGGCGAAGTCATGGTCGACCCTCGAGGGGGCGCACCCACGACCGGCCTCGGTTATCGCCCAGGACTCGCGGTGGGGGTCAAGGCGAGCGAAGAACAACTCACCCGAACCAGGACGTTGCTGGGTTCGGAGGTCACGCTGGCCGTCCTCGGTCCCCGGGGGGTGGTGCACTTTGATGGCTCAACGTGGCGTCGAGCGAGTGACGACGTGATCGTCACTCGCGGTCACGAGGTCGTCGCGCTCTAGCTCTCGGTAATGGTGAGCGATTCGATCACGACGCTCTCGCGCGGTTTGCCCGACGGCGTACCGAGCTCGTTGATCGCGGCCACGACGTCCAGGCCCTTGACGACTTTGCCGAAGTGCGAGTACAGCGGCGGCAGGCGCACCCCGTCGGGACCCGAGATGACAAAGAACTGGGAGCCGTTGGTGTGGGGTCCCGCGTTGGCCATGGCCAGAGAACCCAGCTCGTAGCGACCGGGCTTGGGTAGTTCGTCGTTGAAGCGGTAGCCGGGTCCGCCCGAGCCTCTGCCCGTCGGGTCCCCGCCCTGTAAGACGAAGCCGGGAATGATTCGGTGAAAGACCACGCCGTCGAAGTAGTGCCATCGCGCCAAGAACACGAAGCTGTTCACCGCGATAGGCGCGCCGAGGGGATCGAGGAGCAGTTCCATGGTGCCCTTCGACGTGACCATCGTCGCGTGGTAGGTCTTGGCGGGATCGATGATCATCTCGGGCGCGGCGTCAAAGCGTTGACGCGGGGGGCTTGAACCGTCGGGGTTGGGGACAGGAGTAGCCACGCGCTACGACTCGCTGATCGTGACGTTCAAAATACGATGAACAACGATCGGTGGGACACCGTTCGCGGCTTGACTCGAGTTGCCAGCGTTTTGGATGATCTCGACGGCCTTAAAGCCGCTCACGACCTGCCCGAACAGTGAGTAGGTCGCGCCCAGGGTCTCACCTGCGGCACCGGTGACGATGAAGAACTGGCTTCCGCCGGAGTGGGGCACGGTCGTGTTCGCCATCGCCATTGAGTAGAGCGGGTAGGTCGGGTTACCGGCTTTTGGGTACTCGTCGGCGATGGTGTAGCCCGGGCCGCCCGAGCCCGTGCCCGTGGGGTCGCCCCCTTGAATCATGAAGCCCGGGATGGCGCGGTGAAAAATGACGCACTTGTAGTAGTTGTGGTTCGCCAAGAAGACAAAGTTATTCGTCGTGATCGGGGCGGTCGCGGCGTCGAGTTTGACGACGAAACTCCCCGCCGTGGTGGTGAAGTGGGCGTAGTACGTCTTGGACTTGTTGATGGTCATCGCGGGAGCCTTACTCCAGGTGAGAGTGTTCACCCTCGTGCTGGTCGACGCCGGGCATCCGGCCGCCACCGCGATGGCGTTGGCTTGGGCCTGGGTCACTTGGCCGGCCACCGGCTGCGTGGTGGAGGTCGACGTCGTCGTCGAACTCGTGGTCGATGACGAACTCGCCGTGGTGGTCGAAGTGGTCGTGGTGGTGGGCGACTTCGCGCCGGAGAAGAGCAACGCGCCGGTACCGATCACGAGCACGGCGATGATGGTGACGATGACGGAGCGACGGAGGGTCTTTCGGCGCTTGTCGTAGCGCTGCATTCGTTCAAGCTTCTCGCGGCGGGCCGCTTTCTGCCGTTCGCGTTTGGAAGTTGCCATGGTTGCGACTTTAGTAGGCCCCTCGAATGCCTCGGAATCACTCAACTATCCTTGGTGCGCATGGCGCTCATCGTGCAAAAGTTTGGTGGCACGTCAGTGGGTGACGCCCAACGTATTCGATCGGTGGCCGACCACGTGGCCACGACTCGAGCCGCCGGCAACGAAGTGGTCGTCGTGGTCTCGGCGATGGGCCAGTTCACCGACGAACTGATCCGGTTGGCGCACGGTGTTTCGACGACTCGACCGGCGCGTGAGATGGACATGTTGCTCACCGCGGGTGAACGCATCTCGATGGCCCTCATGAGCATGGCCCTGGGGGCGGTCGGCGTTGAGTCCGCGTCCTTTACGGGCAGTCAGGCGGGCATCATCACTGACACGCGACACACCCGAGCCAAGATCTTGGAGATGCGTCCCGACCGCATCCGCGAGGCCTTAGACGACGGACTGGTGCCCGTCGTGGCGGGCTTTCAAGGTGTGTCGACCGAACGAGATATCACCACTCTCGGCCGAGGCGGTTCGGACGTGACCGCGGTGGCGCTCGCGGCGGCGCTGAAGGCGGACGTGTGCGAGATCTACACCGACGTCGCTGGGGTGTTTAGCGCGGACCCCCACGTGGTGCCCAAGGCCCAGCGTCTCGACAAGCTTTCCTTCGACGAGATGATGGAGATATCAGCGACCGGCGGACGAGTGTTGATGCTTCGCTCCGTAGAGTTCGCGCGTCGACACCACGTGCCCATACACGTTCGTTCGAGTTTCACTTGGAAGCCAGGCACCTGGATCGTGGAGGAGGACCCCACCATGGAAGAGGCCATCGTTTCGGCCATCACCGACGACACGTCGGAGGCGAAGATCACCGTGGCGGGGGTACCCGACCAACCGGGAGTGGCGGCGGCGCTCTTTCGCGAACTGGCCGACGCGGGCATCAACGTCGACATGATCGTGCAGAACACCAGCGCCCACGCGGTCACCGACATCTCTTTCACCGTGTCCAAGACCGACCTCGAGGTGGCGCTCGCGGCCTGCCGACGGGTGCAGGGTCCCATTGGCGCCGCGACGGTGTCGAGCGACGTCGGCATCGGGCGCGTCACGATCGTGGGCGGGGGGATGAAGTCGAGTCCCGGCGTCACGGCCCTGATGTTCGAGACGCTCTCACGACACGGGATCAACATCGAGATGATTTCGACGAGTTCCATCCGTCTATCGTGCGTGATCCGTGCGGATCGCGTCAACGACGCGGTTCGCTACCTGCATAGCGCGTTCGGACTCGACGCCGAGTGAATTAAACTTTTTCCGTGCGTGTTGCCATAGTTGGAGCTACCGGTCAAGTCGGCACGGTGATGCGCGCGATATTGCTCGAACGCAACTTCCCGGTCGATGAGATTCGCTTCTTCGCGTCGTCGCGATCGGCCGGATCGACGATTGAGTGGAACGGTCGGGTCATCGAAGTCGAAGACGCGGCGACCGCGGATTTCTCGGGCATCGATATCGCGCTGGCTTCGTCGGGCGCGACGTCCTCCAGGGTCTTGTCGCCGCGACTGGCCGACGCGGGGGCGATCGTCATCGACAACTCCTCGGCGTGGCGAATGGACCCGGACGTCCCCCTGGTCGTGCCCGAGGTGAACGCCCACGCGCTCATCACCATCGCCAAGGGCATCGTGGCGAATCCCAACTGCACGACCATGACCGCGATGCCGGTGCTCAAACCCCTGCACGTGGCCGCGGGGCTAACCACCATGATCGTCTCGACGTATCAGGCGGTCAGCGGGGCCGGTCGCGACGGCGTCGATGAACTGGCGCGCCAACTCGAAAAGTCGGGCCCGGACGACGTGCGGGTGCTGGCCTTTGACGGTGCGGCGTTCCCCCTCGATGAGGGCGTCATCTTTCCGGCGACCATCGCGCACAACGTGATTCCTCTCGCCGGCGCCGTTGTCGATGACGGATCGCTCGAGACGGGAGAGGAGAAGAAACTACGTGACGAGAGTCGAAAGATTCTCGAGATCGCGGATCTTCACGTGAGCGCCACGTGCGTTCGCGTGCCGGTCTTCACGGGTCACTCGCTCTCACTCACGTTGAGTTTCCAACGTCCCCTCTCGCCCGAAGAGGCGACGGAGATTCTTTCGAACGCGCCGGGCGTTGTCCTTCACGATTTACCCACGCCGCGTCTCGTGACGGGCAAGGACCCCACTTACGTGGGTCGGATCCGGCGGGCCGAGACGCTCACGAATGGCCTGTCGTTGTTCGTCAGTGGCGACAATCTTCGAAAGGGCGCGGCGCTCAACGCCGTGCAGATCGCCGAAGCACTCCTCGAGCTTCGTTAGTCGGCGCCGTCACGCCCGATTTGACGTCGGGCCAAGTTCACGCAGTGATCGCCAAAACGTTCGTAAAACCGAGCTATCAGCGCGACCTCCACGGCCACCGGGACCGCCATCGAGCCCGACGTCAACTCGGCCGTCAATGAGATGTGCAGATCATCGAGTTCGTCGTCGATCTCTTCGATAGCGCCCAGGGCCTCGGCTCGGCCGTCGATGATCACGTCGGTGGCTTCGCGCCAGATGGTCGAGGCCACTTCACCCATACGTTCGATCAGACCGCGCGAGCGCGGCGACATTTCATTGCCCAGGCCACGGGCTGCGCGGCGCGCCACGTGCTCGGCTAGGTCCCCGTTTCGCTCGATCTCGGGCAAGATCCGCAGCAAAGTGAGGAGCTCTCGTCGCCCCTCGACGTCGAGCCCGTCACTCTTCAAGAGTCGCGCTTCTGCGGTGAAGACCAGTTCATTGACCAGATTGTCGATCACGATGTCTTGTTCGACCACACGCTTGGCCAGCTCTCGATCGTTGGAGAGCAGGGCGTGCGTGGCGCCCGCCATGGCTTCGCCGACCAGCGCGAAGATGCGCACCGTTTGAGGGCGCAGATCGTCATCGAGGCGCGACACGGGCTCGGTGTCGTTCTCCTCGGGGCTATCGGAACGAAAGAGCCGGCGCATGGGCAAAAGATTAGTGGCGGGTCACAACCCTTCTCTAAGGTAGAAACAGTCGATCGAAGGGAACGAACATGGTCGCGGCTCTCTCAGGTGTTTTCGGACTCGTGGTCGGTGGCGTGGTGGCCTGGTCGATCGCGGCTCGGCGCGCGCAACACCACCGCGACGCCCTGATTCAGGCCCGCGCCGATCTCGCGGTTCGTGAGTCCGAACTCACCGCGGCGAAGTCCAATCTCGAGAGAACCCGTGAGGAGTACGACACGGCGCTGAAGAATATGGAAGGCGTCTTTGAGAATCTCTCCAATCGCGTGCTGGCCCAAACGGTCCTTCAGTTCAATCAGTCCCAGGAGCAGGTCATGAAGGAGCGCGAGACGACGCTCGATCGAACGCTCAAGCCGCTGGCGGACCTGCTCGATGAGTACAAGCGGAATCTCGCGGAGTTCGATAAGCAACACGTCGGTGCGCTCGGTGAAGTGAAGAGCCGGGCCGACGAGCTACTCACCGAACAACGTCGCAGTCAAGAAGAGACCCGTCGGCTCAATCAGTTGCTGGGGCGAAGTGATCACCGGGGACGTTGGGGCGAGATCCAACTGGCCAACGTCCTCGAGGCGTCGGGACTGCAGCAGCACATCGACTACGAACTTCAAGTGACGTCGACGAGTGAGTCGGGTCGCGCGCAGCGCCCGGACTGCGTGGTGAACATGCCCAACGGCTCACGCGTGGCGATCGACGCGAAGTTTCCCTTCGACGCCTTCGAAGCGGCGCTGGGCGCGGACGACGTCGAGGAGCGCAAGTCGCTGGAAGCCAAGCACGCGAAGGACCTGCGCGCGCACGTCAAGACCTTGCGAGAGAAGGCGTACTGGGAGTCGATCTCGCCGGCGCCAGAGTTCGTCGCCTGCTTCGTGCCGAGCGACGTCGCGGTCAGCGTCGCCTTCGACGCCGATCCCGAGCTACTCACCTTCGCCGCCAAGGAGCGGGTCCTCATCGTCGGACCGACCAATCTGTTATCACTCCTGTGGTCGGTCGTGATGGTGGTGCGTCAGCAAAAGCTGGCGATGAACGCCGAGGAGATCTACAAGGTCGCCGAGACCATCTTCGATCGCATCCGTTTGGTGGCCGAACCGGTGGCTCGAATGGGCAAGGCCCTGGACGCGCAGGTGAAGGAGTACAACAGCATGATCACCTCGTTTGAGACGCGTCTGATAGTGAGCGCCCGGGGCTTGCAGAACCTCGGGGGGGCCGCGCACGCGAAGGCGTTGCCCGAGCTGGGCCAGGTCGAACGACTCGCGGCCCGTCTCGACGAGATGAAGTGGGGCGTGGACGCTGAGCACCCCGTGCCCGAGGGAGCGTCGGAGATCATCGAGCTCGAGGGGTTCGAGGAGTCGAGTTAAAAATCTCTGACGAGTAAGTTCTTTCAGCGTGGCCCGAACTCGCGCGCAACGTCGTCGGCGCACGGTGCTGATCACGCTCGCCCTCGCCGTGACCTTGGTGGTCTTACTCTTCGCGCGCGACGTCTCGAGGTCCGCGCACGGGTCCGCGACGTCACGGCGAAGCGAAGACCGAAGTTTCGGCGCGCTGGCCAATGCGCTGATCACGAGCGAGAACAACTTTGACGTGCGTTTGGAGTATCTCCTGGCGCATGGGGGCACGCTGCACCGAGACGTGTTCGCGGCGCGCCTCGCTCAACTCGATCAACAGTTACCGGGCTGGAGCACGGCGGCCGACCAACTTCGCCGTCCGGTCCTCGCCCACGACGTCAACGAGTCACTAAATCAGCTGACCCTTGAGCGCGTCGCGGCCTATCAGACCCTCCTGGGCGACGTCGCGCACGCGCTCACCTTGGCGTGGGACTCGGGCCCGTCACAAGTGGTGGCCGACCCCTCGACGTCGCTGGTGACGACGTCGCAACGCTGGAACGTCGACCGCTTCGCGTTGGTCAAAGAGCCGGGTGGCGTGCACTTGACGGCGACCAGCTCATTGAGCGCGGCGTACTTTGCCCAAAATGGCGTCGCGGCGCTCGTGCACGCACCCTCGCTCACCTTGAACCGGGGGATCGGCATCGCGGCGCTACGGGTGTCCCCGGCGCCGCTGCCCGCCAGCCCGGGCGTCTTGCTGTTGCCACCGGTGACGTCAGTGCAGTTCGGTGTCTCGGTGCTAAACGCCAGTTACGCCGACCAACCCGTCACCTTGACGATACGGGTGACGCCGTTGAACGCGAGAGGCGCCTCCTTCACCCAGACCCTGACGAGCACCTTGGGCCCGTCACAGGCCTACGCCTTCGTACCACGACCGGTGCGCACCGCGGCGAGCGAGCGCGCCCGGGTCGTGGTGAGCCTCTCGGGCGCTCCGGCCGCTGCGGGCATGGTTACCTCCGAGACCTACCAAATGGAAATGTCGCCGTCGGGAAACGCATAGGGAGATTGAGTTACTGGCCGGTTCGCCTACGATGGGCACGCCCCCAAAATTGAATCGAGGAACCGTGACGCAGTCCATTACCGTCACCGATAATCGCAACGGTGAATCCCTAGAGATTCCTATTGAACACGGTGGCGTGGCCGCCAGCGAGTTCTCCAAGATCTTGCCCGGGGTGTGGTTCTACGACCCGGGCTTCATGTCCACCGCCATGGCGGAGTCCTCCATCACCTTCATCGACGGCGACGCCGGCATCCTGCGCTATCGCGGATACCCCATCGAACAGCTCGCGGAGCATTCGACCTACGTGGAGGTGGCGTATCTCTTGTTGCACGGTGAGCTACCCAACGCGCAGCAGGCGGCGGAGTGGCAAAAAGAGATCACGTATCACACGTACATCCACGAGAACGTCCGCAAGCGTTTCTTAGAGGGCTTTAACTACGACGCGCACCCGATGGGCATGCTGGTCTCGGCGGTCGCGGCGCTCTCGACGTACTACAAGGACGCCAAGAATCTCACCGACCCCGAGGTCTTGCACCGTCAGATCGTGCGCCTCATCGCGAAGATGCCGACCTTGGCCGCCGCCGCGCACCGCTTCTCGGTGGGGATGCCCTTCGTCTACCCTGACAACTCCATGGGCTACGCGCAGAACTTCCTGTCGATGATGTGGAAGGTGGCCGAGCCGCGCTACGAGCCCGACCCCATCTTGGCCCACGCGCTCGACGTGCTCTTTATCCTGCACGCCGATCACGAGCAGAACTGCGGGACCACGGCGATGCGGGTCGTGGCCTCTTCGCACGCCGACCCCTACTCCGCCACGGCGGCCGCCGCAGCGGCGCTCTATGGACCGCGCCACGGCGGCGCCAACGAGGCGGTCATCAAGATGCTGACCAAAATTGGCAGCATTGAGAACGTGCCGGCCTACGTCAACACCGTGAAGGAGGGCAAAGCGATGTTGGATGGCTTCGGCCACCGGGTCTACAAGAACTTCGACCCCCGCGCCACGATCATCAAGAAGATTGCCGACGAGGTCTTTACCGTCACCGGCAAGAACCCGCTGTTGGACATCGCCTTGAAGCTCGAAGAGGTCGCGCTCGCCGACGACTACTTCATCTCGCGGCGTCTCTACCCCAACGTCGACTTCTACTCGGGTCTCATCTACCAGGCGATGGGCTTTCCCATGGAGATGTTCACGGTGCTCTTCGCGATTCCGCGTACTTCGGGCTGGCTGTCCCACTACCAAGAGCTGCTCGAGCAAGGGACGAAGATCGCCCGTCCGCGCCAGCTCTACATCGGCGCCGACGTGCGCGACTTCGTGCCGATGAAGAAGCGTCCCTGACCCCTAGGAACGGATCGCCGCGCGCAACTGCGCGGCGTGCTCGCGCGGGCGTTGGGTGTAGTTCTCGAGCCAGGTGACCAGGGTGTAGCGGCCCGATTCGGAGTGCTCGCCGTATCGAAGAAGATCGGTGTCGTCTAGGCGTTCCAAGAGATCGAGCGCCCGTTGGCGAAGGGCGCGAAAGAGTGCGACGGCGTCGTCGATCGGTAGTACGTCGTAACCGGTGAGGGGCGCCGCGGCCCACGCCGCGTCGTCGTAGCCCGCGATGAGCGAGCCGTCGGGTTCGGCCAGGAGACGCACCAATCGCACGTAGCCCTGGGCCTGGGCGTCGGTGAGATGGTGGACGAGTTGACGGGCACTTGGCGCCCCCGGTGCGCGGCGGTCGAGGTTTTCGGAGCTGAGCAGCGCGACGGCCTCCAGGAACTCCGCGGTCGCCGCCTCGTACTCGCGAGCCCAACCCCTCGCGTTCACTGGCTATCCCTTGGCCGTCCCGGGCTTGACGATCCGCGTCAGTGCCTCCTGGACCATCGAGACCTTGAGTTCGCCGTCTCGGGAGAACAAGAAGCCTCGGGCCAACCCCCGTCCGCCGAACGCGATGGGCGACTCGGCGTCGTAGAGCAGCCACTCGTCGGCGCGCAGGTCGTGATGAAACCACATGCAGTGATCGAGGCTCGCGCCCATGAAGCTGTCGTTGTCCCACTGGATCGAGTGCGGCTTGAGGATTGCGTCCATGAGGCTCATATCGCTGGCGTAGGTCACGACGCAGGCGTGCAGCAGCGGGTCGTCGGGCAGGGCGCCGTCGGCCTTGATCCAGAGCCGTTGGTGGGGGTCCTTCGAGCGATTCTTGCTCCAGGGCAGCTCGCCGATGAATCGCTGGTCGATGGGATTTTGACGCTTGAACCAATCGTCGACCTCGCCGAGCTCGCCTTGTACGCGGTCGAACAGCGACGCGATGGTCTCGGGGCCCGGAACCTCGGGCATCGTCACCTGGTGGTTGATGCTGACTTCGTCTGTGTGAAAGCTCGCCTGCATGTTGTAGATCGCGCGCCCATGTTGGATGGCCACGACACGCCTCGTGGTGAAGCTCTTGCCGTCACGGATCCGGTCCACTTCGTAAAGAATCGGCGTGGTCGGATCACCCGGGCGAAGAAAGTACGAGTGCAGCGAGTGCACGCGTCCGCGGCTGACCGTTCGCCCCGCCGCCATCAACGATTGGGCGGCCACTTGGCCGCCAAAAGTGCGTTGGCGCTCCTCTTTGGGATGGTTTCCCCGATAGACGTTCACTTCGATTGCCTCGAGATCGAGGAGATGAACGAGGAACTCCAGGGCTTCAGACATGTGACCATTGTTGCAGGTGACATCACGTCGCCACGAAACTCGTGCCCAGTAGACTTGACTCGATGATTGAACGGCTGCGCTCTTTTGTTGCGTGGTCGCACACGCACCAGGGCAAGAAAATGGTTCGTTACGTCTTGGGATCGGTCATCACGACGGGCGTCTCTTTTTCCTCCATCGCCATCCTCTATGGCTTTCGCATCATCCCGGGCGTGATATGGGCGACGTTGGCCGGCAACCTCATCGCGACGCTGCCCGCCTACTACTTAAATCGCACGTGGACCTGGGGTAAGCGTGGCCGCAGCCACTTTCGACGAGAGATCGTTCCGTTTTGGTCGATGTCCTTTCTCGGCATCTCCTTTTCGATGCTTGGCGCGTTCTGGGCCCGCCACGAGGTGCACTCCCACGCGTGGAGTCGCCTGGCAGACACGGCCCTTGTCACGGGGACCAACGTGGCGTGCTTCGCCGTCTTCTTCTTATTGAAGTTGATGGTCTTTAACCGGATCTTCCACGTCAACAAGCTCGAGCAGATCGACGAACACCTCAGTCTTGAAGAGACGACCGCGAACTAATCGCGAACCTTCGGCCCATTTGACGAGCGTTGTAGGTTGGACGTCATGAAACACTCTCTTGGCTCATTGGTGACGTGGTCGCACACGCACCAGGGCAAGAAAGTCGTTCGATATACGCTGACGTCGGGGATCACGACCGTCATCTCCTTTAGCGCCGTCGCCGCCTTCTACGGCTTTCGAATTATTCCCAGCGTGATCTGGGCGACCCTGGCCGGCAACCTCGTGGGCACCGTGCCGGCGTACAACTTGAATCGTCGTTGGACGTGGAACAAGCGGGGCCGTAGCAGTCTTCGTACTGAGATCGCGCCGTTTCTCGCGATGTCCGCGTTCGGCATCGCCTTTTCCCAGCTCGGCGCGTGGTGGGCCAAGCACGAGGTGGCCGTGCACCACTGGAGTCACCTCACGAATACCGGCCTCGTGGCCGGAGCCAATCTGGTTTGCTTCGCGGTCTTTTGGGTGCTGAAACTGATGGTCTTCAATAGAATCTTCCACGTCAACAAGCTCGAGCAGATTGACCAACACCTCACCTTGGAAGAGAGAGCCGCCAGTTAGTCGCGAAAGTTCGTGAACTGCAGGGGCACCGTAAGGTCGGCCTCTTTTAGTACCGACATGGCGCGCTGTAGGTCGTCACGTTGTTTACCCGTGACGCGTACGTGATCACCCTGCACGGAGGAACTCAGGCTCTTGACGCCCATGTCCTTTACGAGTTTGTTGATCTGCTTACCCACGTCTTGGCTAATGCCGGCCTTGAGAGCCACTTTTTGGCGCGCGCTGTTGTGACTGGCTTCTTCGATTGTGCCGGCGTCGAGGGTCTTCAGTGAGACCGAACGCTTTACCAACTTCTCTTGGAGGAGTTGGTACAGCGCGCGAAGGCGGTCCTCAGTGGTGGCGCCTAGCTTCAACTCTTTCTCCGAGAACTCGATGGTCGCATTGGTGTCCTTAAAGTCAAAACGGTTCGTCGCTTCACGGTTGGCTTGATCGACCGCGTTGCGCACCTCCTGGAGGTCGATTTCGGACACGACGTCAAAACTCGGCATAGCCGAATGGTAGAGCGTCGCACGTTTGGTCGCCGGGTGGGCCCCCGCAGTAGAATCCTCGACGGGTCAGTGCCCGAGTGGCCAATGGGATCTGGCTGTAAACCAGACGGCTTAGCCTACGGGGGTTCAAATCCCTCCTGGCCCACCAAGGTCAATCCTCCGTTGAGGATTGACCACGTCGAACGGCGGGTCGGCGAATGAGCGAAGTACGGTGTCACTTGTCGAGGAGAGGAGTGGCGTGGGTCGAGTGATCACGGCGGCCAGTGCGGTGCGACGCACTTACGAACGCGTGGCCACCCAATTCGAATCGGGCGTGCAGTTGCTCGAACGCCGTTACACGCCACTCGGTCGCTTTGCGCCGGGCCCCTTTGAGGGTTGGGGCTTTCTATGGCAGCCCGCGGTCCTAGGTTTCGTGGCCCTGACGTCCATCCTCGCCGGCGCGTCGTTCACCAACTCGCCGTTCAAGCTAAATATGGTCAACACTTGGTTCTTCGGCGAGCCCTCGGCCAGCCAAGTGGGCACGCCCAGCGTGACCAAGTTCATTCTGTCGGTCGTGCTGGTGTACGGCGGACTGTTGTTGTTGATGCGCGTGTGGCTGCGTCTGGCGGAAATCATGAAGTTGCACGCGGGCGTGGCGCTAAAGAAACTGTGGTGGATGCTGGCGCTGTGGTCGGTGCCGATGATCGTCGCGCCGCCGCTGTTCTCGCGTGACGTCTTTAGCTACGCCGCCCAGGGCGAGATGACGAGTTACCACTTGAGCCCGTATCTGTACGGGCCCTACACCCTCGGGTCGAGTCCCTTCGTCCCGCCCGTGGACCAGCTCTGGATCAACAGTCCCGCGCCCTACGGACCGCTTTTTCTCTTTCTCGACGGCTCGATCGACAAGCTGGCGCGCCACCACGTGCTCTCCACCGTGGTGGGACTTCGCTTGTTGGAGGTACTTGCCGTCGCGCTCATCGGCTACGGCGTCACGTTGCTCGCCAAGGGCCTCGGCCGTGACCCGGGCGAGGCGTTCATCTTGAGCGCGATGAACCCTCTCGTGTTGTTGACCTTGATCGGCGGCGCGCACAACGACGCGATCATGGCCGGGTTCCTCGTCGTCGGTCTCGCGCTCGCCGTGCAGCGACATCCGGTCTGGGCGCTGTTCTTCTGCTCCGTGGCCACCGCCATCAAGGCGCCCGCCGCTATCGGCCTGGCCTTTGTGGCCTGGAACTGGCTCGGACCCCGGGCCACGTTGCGCCAGAAGATTCGCCCGTTTCTGATTGGCGGGGTGGTGGCGGGCGCGACGCTGGGCGTGTCCACCCTGCTCGCGGGTTTCGGTTTCGGCTGGGTCAAGAACCTGCTGAGCAACGGCACCGTGCGCTCGTGGGCCGCGCCCGCGACCGGCATCGGGATGGCGATCGCCGACTTCTTGCACGCCGTCGGTCTGGACTCGATCACCGTCTCCTCGGTGCTCTCGGTGACGCGCTTCATTGGACTCTTCGCCGCGGCCTGCTTCTCGATCTGGCTCTTATGGCATTCGTCGGAGCGCGGCTGGGTGCGCTCGCTCGGCCTTTCGCTCATCCTCTTCGTGGAACTCGGGCCCGTCGTGCAGCCGTGGTACCTGGCCTGGGGACTCGTGGTGCTCGCCGCGAGCTACCAGGGCCGCGAGCACTTTTGGCTGTTGTTGCTCTCCATCACCGGCCCCTTCATCGGGATTCCCGGAGGCCGTGAACTATTGAGCGGGCTCGTGCACTCCAATCCACTGTTGATCGCGCTGGCCGTGGCGATCCTTGGGGGAGTGTTGTTGTTGCCCATGGGGCGCTGGACCCAGTGGTCGTGGGCCGAAGAAGAGCTCGAACCGGCGACTTAGCTGGGCTGGTCGATAACGAATTGGTATTCGACCACGTCGAGCCAGCGCCCGTGCTTGCGCCCGACTTCAATCTCGGTACCCACGAGGGTGAAGCCGCACTTCTCGTGTAGGCGAATGGATCCGGCGTTCTCGCCCACGATGCGAGCGATGACCGAGTGAAAGCCCGACTCGTTGGCCGTTCGGAGCAGTTCTTTGATCAGCACTTCACCGACACCGCGCTCCCTCGCCGCGCGGTACACGTAGACCGAGTTCTCCACCGTCGTGGCGTACGCCGGGCGCTCGCGAAAGGGCGAGACCGAGGCGAAACCGAGTATGCGCTCACCCCTCGCGCCGAGTTCGCCCAGCTGGTCCTCGTCGTTCAGCGCCACGATGCACGGGTGCGTCGCTTGGTGTAATTGGATCCACTGGCGCTGCTCCTCAAGGGACTTGGGCACGAGGTCGAACGACACGGTGGCTTCGATGACCTCGGGGTTGAGGATGTTCATCAGCGCGCCGGCGTCGTCAAGTTCGACCAAGCGCGTTCTCATTAGGGTCAAGGGTACCGCGACGAAGTTGGAAGAAAGGGCCCCGCAGGGAGTACAATTCATCCTCGCGACTTTTTTGTCGCGGTTGCCCTCTTAGCTCAGTGGTAGAGCACTTCCATGGTAAGGAAGGGGTCGTCGGTTCAATCCCGACAGAGGGCTCGCCAGGCGGCGTAGCTCAGGTGGTTAGAGCACACGGCTCATAATCGTGGTGTCGCGGGTTCGACTCCCGCCGCCGCTACCAGGCACTAAGCAGGGCCCAGGCAGTACCAAAGGAGAGAGCATGGCGAAGAACGAAAAGCGCATCCAGGTGACCCTGGCCTGCGAGGACTGCAAGCGGCGCAACTACATCACGACCAAAAATAAAATCAACGACCGCGAGCGCGTGGAAATGAAGAAGTACTGCCAGTGGGAGCGCAAGCACACCCTGCACAAAGAGACCCGCTAGAAGGGATCCTCGGCCTGGGTGGTACGATTGACGTCCCTAGGGGCACGTCCACTTCGTGGCGCGTGGCCCCAGAGGGCAGTGGCTCAATTGGTAGNNCTCGAAGATGGTTTTCGATTGACGTGACGAGGTACGAACGAGAGACGTGAGATGAACCGCGAACAGAAGCGATTGATGCAGCGACAAGGACAGGTGGGCGCCGACGGCGCCGCTTCGTCACGCCGCACCACGACCCAAGACGTTCAACGTCGTCGCAGCGATCGCGCCACGCCCCGTGAGTTCTTTCGCCAGATCCGTGAAGAGATGCGTCAGGTCTCGTGGCCCACGCGGCCCGAGGTCGTCAACTACACCACCATCGTGCTGTTCGTCTTGATCCTCATGACCTCGCTCGTCTTTGGACTGGGCTACGGGTTCTCCAAATTCGTTACGTTCCTCTTCGTTAAGTAGGCCAGTATGAGTGACGTTGAAACCCCCCTTGAAGAAACGACCGACGCGGTGATCGTCGACGATGAGATTTTGGAGATCACGATCCTCGACGATGGCGTCGATGAGGAGCCGGTCGTTGAGAGCGCCTTTGACCGGCCCGGGCGTTGGTACATCGTGCACACTTTCGCCGGGCACGAGCAAAAAGTGATTGGCGCGTTGAACAACATCATCAAGAGCCGCGAGCTGAGCGAGTCGATCTACGAGATCTACCTGCCCGAAGAGGACGTCACCGAGTTCAAATCCGGCAAGAAGGTGACGGTCTCAAAGCGCATGTTCCCCAGCTATCTCCTGATCCGCTGCGAGCCGGACCCCGAGATCTTCTACGTGATCGGCTCCACGCCGGGCGTGACGGGATTCGTCGGCGCCGAAAAGACCAAGCCGACGGCGTTGACTCGCCGCGAGGTCGACAACATCATTCATCCCCACGTCGAAGGCGTTGAGCAGCCGACGGCGAAGCGCCGTATGCCCACCCACGAGTTCGACGTCAACGACACCGTGCAGATCAAGACCGGTCCCTTCGCGACCTTCTCGGGCCACGTGGCCGAGATCAACGAAGATCAGCTCAAGGTCAAGGTGCTGGTGGACATCTTTGGACGTGAAACACCCGTGGAGCTGGACTTCACGCAGGTCACGAAGCTCTAGGGATCGGTTAAGGAGAACGGCCATGGCCAAGAACGTCGTCGCAGTCGTCAAGATTCAACTCGAGGCGGGTGGCGCGACGCCCGCGCCACCGGTGGGCACCGCGCTCGGGCCCCACGGTGTGCAGACCATGGAGTTCTGTAAGCAGTACAACGCGGCCACCGAGTCAATGCGCGGCACGGTCATACCGGTGGAGATCTCGATCTACGAGGACCGCACGTTCACCTTCATCTTGAAGACGACGCCGACACCGGTGCTCCTTCGCCAGGCCGCCGGGGTCGCCAAGGGCGCGCGCCTCGCGGGCCGAGAGATCGTCGCCACGGTGACGATGGACCAGGTCGAAGAGATCGCCAAGACCAAACTCAAGGACCTCAACACCGATGACCTCGAGATGGCCAAGCTACAAGTGGCGGGCACCGCGCGCTCCATGGGCATCACAGTCGCGGGCTAGGAGAAACGTATGAAGCACGGCAAGAACTACAACAAAGCCCTCGCCCAGGTCGACCGCGAAGAGTTGCTGACGGTCGTCGAGGCGCTGGACAAGGTGAAGAGACTCTCGACCGCCAAGTTCGACGAGACGGTCGAACTGGCCATTCGCCTCGGGGTCGACCCGCGTAAGGCCGAGCAGATCGTGCGCGGCACCATCTCACTGCCCGCGGGAACGGGCAAGACCAATCGCGTGGTCGTCTTCGCCTCGGGCGAGGCCGCCCAAGCCGCGCGTGACGCGGGCGCGGACGAGATCGGGGCGGAGGATCTGGTGGCCAAGGTCGCGGGAGGCTTTCTCGACTTTGACGTCGCCATCGCGACGCCCGAACTCATGGGTCAAGTGGGTGGACTCGGACGCGTGCTCGGACCGCGCGGCCTGATGCCCAACCCCAAGACCGGTACCGTGACCACCGACGTGGCCAAGGCCGTGACCGAGTTCAAGGGGGGACGCGTGGAGTACCGCACCGACAAGATCGGCAACGTGCAGCTTCGCGTGGGCAAGGTCAGCTTCTCCCGCGACGACCTGGTGCGAAACGTGCAGGCCGTCATTGACGAGATCGTCCGTGTCAAGCCCGCCAGTGCCAAGGGCCGCTACCTCATGAGCGTCACGGTCTCATCGTCGATGGGACCCGGGGTCAAGATCGACCCGGCTCGCACCCACGACGATGACGAGGTGTTGGCCTCGGCGTAGTCGCGGTTTTGACGAGACGCCCGTTTCGTCACTACGCTTACTACCCTGCGCGAAGTCAGTGCCACAGTTGTACAAAGAACGCCGAAGACATCCGGTGCACGTAAGTGCCTAAGGGACGAAGGTCCGCCTGACGAGGAGTTCGAGTTTCCCAGTGGAGCTCGTTCGCTTGGATGTCCGAGGCCCGTTATCGGGCGGTATCCGGTGAAGGAGACACGATGAACAAGCTGCGCACCGCCAAGGTCGCTACCGTCGACGAGCTCAAGGCCAAGGTCGACGCCACTTCCACGGCCGTCGTCACCGAGTATCGCGGCATGACCGTGGCCGAGATCTCCACGTTGCGCCGTCAGCTTCGCACGCTTGACGCCGACTACAAGGTCTTTAAGAACACGCTCGTTCGTCGCGCGATCGCCGGTACGTCGGTCGAGCTCTTGAGCGAGTTCCTCGAAGGCCCTACCGCGATCGCCTTCGTAAACGGCGACGTGTCCGCCGTCGCCAAGGCCCTTCGCGACTTCGCCAAAGCCACGCCGACGTTGGTCGTCAAAGGTGGCGTGCTCGACGGCAAGGCCCTCTCTCGTCAGGACCTCGCGGCGCTCGCCGATCTGCCCTCGCGCAACGCACTGCTCGCGAGTCTCCTCGGGCTCTTGTCGTCGCCGCTCACCTCGATGGCGGGGCTCTTGAAGGCCATCCCCCAAAACTTCGCCTACGGCCTTTCGGCCTTGATCGACTCCAAGGGCGGCGTGATCGCCGCTCCGGCGCCGGTCGAGATCGTAGAGACCGCCGCGACTCCGGCCGGGGTCGAGGAAGCTGCGCCCGCAGCGAGCGACGACGCCGCGACAGTTGTCGCGGACGTCGCGGTTGAGGCCCTCGTGGCCGAGGCCGAACCCGACACCCCCGCGACGTCCGAGGACGCCGCGAGCGAACCGGCCAATTAACCGACAACGAAGTAAGAAGAGAAAGGAAACACCATGGCTGCAACCTTGACCAAGGCGCAGATTCTCAACGGCATCGCGGATCTATCCGTCATCGAACTGAGCGAACTTCTAAAGGAGTTCGAAGAGAAGTTCGGCGTGACGGCCGCGGCCCCGGTGGCAGTGGCCGCGGCGCCCGCCGCGGGCGGCACCGACGACGCGGACGCCGCGACCGAAGAGAAGAGCGACTTTGACGTCATTTTGACCAGTGGCGGCGACAAGAAGATTCAGGTGATCAAGGAAGTGCGTTCACTGACCAGCCTGGGTCTCAAAGAGGCGAAGGACCTCGTCGATGGGGCTCCCAAGCCCGTGCTCGAGAAGGTCTCCAAGGCCGACGCCGAAAAGGCCAAGGCCGCTCTCGAGGCTGCCGGGGCGACGGTAGAAGTCAAGTAATTTCAAGGGTATTGAAGGACCCTGGCCGGGGAACCGGCCAGGGTTTCCTTAACTTTGGTCCAAAATGACTTGACCTGGGCCGAGAACGTGCCTAGGGTGAGCGCAACCGATTTGAACGGCCGCGTTTCTCCTACGAGGAGCGCCAGTTGCGCATTCCCCGGCAGAACCGCTAGAATTGCTAGACCGTGTTCCTGCCCTCGACTTCGTCATCTCTTGACGCCGTTTTGTGCCTGGACCCGGCGCGTAGCTGTAGCCACCCACTCACACGGAGGATAGACCGTTGACGTCTCGGTCCACTAGCCCGGAGCGCTTTAACTTCTCGGCGTTGGGTGAAGCACACCCCCTGCCCAACCTGCTGGAAATCCAGCGCGACAGTTTCGACCTGTTTATGAAGCAGGGTCTACGCGAGGCCTTCGAGGCGATCTCACCGATCACCGACTTCACCGGACGGCTCTCGCTCGAACTCGAATTCGACCCCGACGACCTGGACCTTAAGAGTCCGCCCAAGTTCACCGTGGAAGAGTGTCGTCAGCGCGCCACCACGTACTCCCAACCCATCTTCGTGCGCGCGCGCTTCTTGAACTCCGAGACCGGCGAGATCAAAGAGCAGACCGTCTTCATGGGCGACTTCCCGATCATGACCGAACAGGGAACGTTCATCATCAACGGCACCGAGCGCGTCGTGGTCTCCCAACTGGTGCGTTCGCCCGGGGTGCTCTTTCAACCCGGCAAGGACGAGAAGGTCGCCTTCGAAGGTACGATCCACCCCAGTCGCGGCGAGTGGCTCCAAGTCGATCTCGAAGAGAAGAAGAACAAGTCCGCCAACGCCGGTGCGCGCATCGCGCGCAAGCGTCGGATCTCGATCTTCACGCTGTTGCGCGCGCTCGACACCTCAATGGACGAGAAGTTCTTCGAGAAGTTCGTCGCGCACTTCGACTTCCTCGAAGACCAGTTCCACGTGGACTGGAAGAAGGCGCACCTCGAGATCGCCAAGCACATGGAGAAGTTCAACATCGAAGACACGCCCGAGGGTTTTCTGCGCGCGAGTCAAGAGACGGCCTGGCTCGAGATCTACCGTCGCGCCCGTCCCGGCGAAGTCCAGACCGTCGAAGCGGCCCGTCAGTACTTCGAGGGCGCCTTCTTCTCCGAGAAGCGCTACGACTTGAGTCGCGTGGGCCGCTACAAGCTCGACCGCAAGCTCGGCAGCGAGGTCGCGAAGAACGTCGAGCTCTTCGGCGACGTGCTCGAACTGCCCAACATCTCGTTACACGTTCTCGCCAAGGCCGAAGTCCTGGCCACGGCGACGTACCTGTTGAACCTGGCGCGCGACCGCACCGCGAAAGAGACGACGTACCACATTGACGACCAGGACCACTTCGCGAACCGGCGAATTCGCAGCGTCGGTGAACTGATCCAAAACGCGCTGCGCACCGGCCTGTCGCGCATGGAGCGGGTCGTGCGCGAACGCATGAACACCCAAGACGTCGAGGCCATCGCGCCCCAGACGTTGATCAATATCCGTCCCGTGATGTCGGCGATCAAGGAGTTCTTCGCGACCTCCCAGCTCAGTCAGTTCATGGACCAGAACAACCCACTGTCGGGTCTGACCCATAAGCGCCGCCTCTCGGCGCTGGGACCGGGCGGACTCTCGCGCGAGCGCGCCGGCCTGGAAGTTCGCGACGTGCACTCCTCGCACTACGGACGCATGTGTCCCATCGAGACGCCCGAGGGCCCCAACGTCGGCTTGATCGGCTACCTCGCGACGTACGCGCGCATCAACGAGTACGGCTTCATCGAGACGCCCTACCGGGTCGTGGTCAGTGGCAAGGTCACCGGCGAGATCAAGTACTTCACCGCCGACGAAGAAGAGCGCTACGTCATCGCTCAGGCCAACACCGAAGTCGACGAGCACGGCACCATCAAGGCCGACCGTGTCCTCGTTCGCCGGGGTCCCGTGGGGACGGGTCTGCGCGTCGGTTCGTCGAACAAGTCCTCGTCGACCACGTCGGAGATCGACTTCGTCAAGCCCGACGAGGTCGAGTTGATGGACGTCTCCACCAAGCAGATCATTTCGGTCGCGACCTCGCTCATCCCCTTCGTCGAGCACGACGACGCCCAGCGCGCCTTGATGGGCGCGAACATGCAAAAGCAGGCCGTGCCGCTCGTCATGCCNNGGCGTGGTCAAATCCGTGTCGGGTGACCGCATCGTGGTGGAGTACGAGAAGGACGTCACCGACCGTTACGGCAAGGCCTTTGGCAAGAAGACCTACAACCTCAACAAGTTCCGCCGCTCCAACCAGGACACGTCGATCAACCAAAAGCCCCTCGTCTTCGGGGGCGAAATCGTCAAGGCCGGTGACCTGTTGGCCGACGGCACCAGTACGTCGAACGGCGAATTGGCGCTCGGTAAGAACCTGCTCGTGGCGTACATGCCCTGGGAGGGCTACAACTACGAAGACGCCATCATCTTGAACGAGCGTCTTGTTCGTGACGACGTGTTGACCTCGATTCACGTCAAAGAGTACGAAATCGACGCGCGCGACACCAAGCTTGGCGCCGAAGAGATCACCCGCGACATCCCGAACCTGCCCGACGACATCCTGGCCGACCTCGACGACCTCGGCATCGTGCGCATCGGCGCCGAAGTCGAGCCCGGGGACATCCTGGTGGGCAAGGTCACGCCCAAGGGCGAGACCGAGCAGTCGCCCGAAGAGCGACTGCTGCGCGCCATCTTTGGCGAGAAGGCTCGCGAAGTTCGTGACACCTCCTTGAAGGTCCCCCACGGCGAGTCTGGCAAGGTCATCGACGTCAAGGTCTATAGCCGCGACGAGGACCACGAAATGCAGCCCGGGGTGAACCAACTGGTAAAGGTCTACGTCGCTCAGAAGCGCAAGATCTCCGAAGGGGACAAGCTCGCTGGCCGACACGGCAACAAGGGCGTGATCTCCAAGATCTTGCCCGAAGAGGACATGCCGTTCCTCTCTGACGGCACGGCGATCGACATCATCTTGAGCCCCCTGGGCGTGCCCAGTCGAATGAACGTCGGCCAGGTGCTCGAAAGTCACCTGGGCTACGCCGCGCGCCACGGCTGGGCCGGCATTGAAGTGAACAGTGCGGTCGGTACCTCGGGTCACGACGACCAGAAGGATCCGGCCACGCGACCGTACCGAAAGACCCGTCCGCGTACTGAGCCCGCGGTCTACGTGGCTACGCCCTCCTTTGACGGCGCGCACTGGGACGAGACCGAGCGGGCGAAGGACAAGCCCACCATCCAACAGACCTTCGAGACGTTGAACGTCGACGGCCAGGACGGCAAGCGACTATTGGCGGGCGACAACGACGGCAAGGTCACGCTCTACAACGGTCGCACCGGCGAGGCGTACGACAGTCCCATCTCGGTGGGGTACGCCTACATCTTGAAGCTCGCCCACATGGTCGACGACAAGATCCACGCCCGCTCGACGGGCCCCTACTCGATGATCACCGCCCAGCCCCTCGGGGGCAAGGCGCAGTTCGGTGGTCAGCGATTTGGCGAGATGGAAGTCTGGGCCCTCGAGGCCTACGGCGCCGCCTACGCGCTCCAAGAACTCCTGACCGTCAAGTCCGACGACATGAAGGGTCGCGAGCGCGCCTACGAGGCCATCGTCAAGGGGCAGAACCTCCCCGAGCCGGGGATCCCCGAGTCGTTCAAGGTCCTCATTAAAGAGATGCAGTCGCTCTGTTTGAACGTGGAAGTGCGTGACAAGGTCGGTGCCCACGTCGATCTCGCCGACACCGAAGAGGACTTCTTCTCGGTCACGCGCGAACTGGGCATCGACATCAGTCGACCCGAACGGGGCAGTGACGAAGAAGACGCGCGCCGCGCCGCCGAAAGGAAGTTGTCGTGAGTCCACTCGACGTAAACCAGTTCGACGAGATCTCCATCGGCCTCGCGACCGCCCAGAACATTCGCAGTTGGTCCTCGGGCGAAGTGAAAAAGCCTGAGACGATCAACTACCGCACGCT
>PKXH01000007.1 GCA_003133405.1 Acidimicrobiaceae bacterium
CCGAGACGGTCTGGCGCCAGGCCAATAAGTACAACGTGCCGCGCATCTGCTTCGTCAACAAGATGGACCGCACCGGTGCGGACTTCTTTCATTGCGTGGACATGATCGCTGACCGTCTGAACTGCGTACCGGCCGTCATCCAGTTGCCTATCGGCGCCGAGGGCAACTACCTGGGCATCATCGACGTCGTGGCCATGAACGCGACGATCTACCACGACGACAAGGGTGAGAAGCTCGAAGTCGTGCCGATTCCCGACGAGTACAAGGCTCAGGCCGTGGACTACCACGCCAGACTGATCGACATCTTGACCACCTTCGACGACGAGTTGATGGAGACGGTCCTGAACGACGAGGTGCCGACGACCGACGGCCTGCACGCCGCGTTGCGACGTGGCACCCTGGGTGGCCACTGCGTACCGATCCTCAATGGCTCGGCCTTCAAGAACAAGGGTGTTCAGCCCATGCTCGATGCGGTCGTGGACTACTTGCCCTCGCCGATCGACCTGCCGCCGACGCACGGCACCAAGCCGGGCAAGGAGGACGAGGTGTTCCGCAAGGCCGACGACTCCGAGCCCTTCTCCGCGCTGGCCTTTAAGATCATGACCGACCCCTTTGTGGGTAAGTTGACCTTCCTGCGCGTCTATTCGGGCACCTTGGACAAGGGTGACACCGTCATCAATACGACCAGGGGCTCCAAGAAGGAGCGCCTGAGCCGTCTGCTGTTGATGCACGCGAACAACCGCGAGGATCTCGACACCATCCGCACCGGCGACATCGTCGCGGCCGTTGGGCTCAAGCAGGTCACGACCGGCGACACGCTCTCCGATCCCGGTCAGCCGATCCAACTCGAGACGCTGACGTTCCCCGAGCCCGTCATTCACGTGGCCGTGGAGCCAAAGACCAAGGCCGACCAGGAGAAGTTGGGCAAGGCCCTCTTCGCGCTCTCCGAAGAGGACCCCACCTTTCGCGTGCGCACCGACCAAGAGACCGGCCAAGTCGTCATCTCGGGCATGGGCGAACTGCACTTAGAGGTGCTGGTCGATCGCATGCTGCGCGAGTTCTCCGTCGACGCCAACGTTGGTAAGCCCCAGGTGGCGTATCGCGAAACCATTCGCAAGAAGGTCGAGAAGGTGGAGGAGAAGTACGTGCGCCAGACCGGCGGACGGGGTCAGTACGGCCACGTCGTGATCACCGTCGAGCCGACCGGGCCCGGCGGCGGCTACGAGTTCCTCGACGAGATCAGCGGCGGGGTCATCCCCAAGGAGTACATCCAGCCGGTCAACCAGGGCATCGTTGAGGCGTTGACCTCGGGCGTGCTGGCCGGCTATCCCATGGTGGACTTAAGGGTCCGTTTGACCTATGGCAGCTACCACGACGTCGACTCATCCGAGATGGCCTTTAAGATCGCCGGCTCCATCGCGGTCAAAAAGGCCACCCGCCTCGCCAATCCCGTGCTCTTAGAGCCCGTGATGAGCGTGGAAGTGGTGACTTCTGAGGACTACATGGGCGACGTGATCGGCGACCTGTCGGCGCGACGCGGTCGCATCGAGGGCATGGAGCAGGTCGGCAATAACCAAGTAATTAGGGCCCTTGTGCCGCTGGCCGACATGTTCGGCTACGCTACTGACCTGCGTTCTCGCACTCAAGGGCGAGCGACGTACACCATGCAGTTCCATTCGTACGCGGAAGTACCCGAGGCGATCGCTAAAGAGATCGTCGCCAAGGCCACCGGCGCGTAAGAAGCTGGGAAACCAGCACTAAGTGGTCCAAACCGTCGTCGGGGAGGGCCGAAAAACCAGACCGATTCATCGTGAATCGGTCACCAGAGAGAAAGCAAGCCCCCGACAATGGCAAAGCAGAAGTTCGAGCGCACTAAGCCGCACGTCAACATTGGCACCATGGGTCACATCGACCACGGTAAGACCACCCTCACCGCGGCGATCACCAAGGTGCTGTCCGAGCGCATTAAGGGATCGCAGTTCACACCCTTCGACCAGATCGACAAGGCCCCCGAAGAGCGTCAGCGCGGCATCACCATCTCCATCGCGCACGTCGAGTACGAGACCGCCAATCGCCACTACGCCCACGTCGACATGCCCGGCCACGCCGACTACGTGAAGAACATGATCACCGGCGCCGCCCAGGTCGACGGCGCCATCTTGGTGGTCTCGGCCACCGACGGGCCCATGCCCCAGACGCGCGAGCACGTCTTGCTCGCTCGTCAGGTCGGCGTGCCCTACATCGTGGTAGCCCTCAACAAGGTTGACCAGGTGGAGGATGAAGAGCTCCTCGAACTCGTGGAGCTGGAAATTCGCGAGCTGCTGACCAGTTACGGCTTCCCCGGCGAGGAGACGCCGGTCATTCGCGTGTCCGCGCTCAAGGCCCTCGAGGGCGACGCCGCGGCGGGCGACCAGGTCATGACGTTGATGGACGCGGTGGACTCGTGGGTCCCCGAACCCGTTCGCGCCACCGAGAAGCCCTTCCTCATGTCGATCGAAGACGTCATGTCCATCACTGGTCGTGGCACGGTCGTGACCGGCAAGGTCGAACAAGGTGTCATCAAGATCGGCGACGAAGTCGAGATCGTCGGTCTTCGACCGACGCAAAAGACGGTCGTGACGGGCATCGAGATGTTCCGCAAGCTCCTCGACGAGGGTCGCGCGGGTGACAACCTCGGCGCATTGCTGCGTGGCACGAAGAAGGAAGAGGTCGAGCGCGGCCAAGTGCTGTGCAAGCCCGGCACCATCACCCCGCACGCCAACTTCCAAGCCGCGGTCTACGTGCTCACCAAGGAAGAAGGCGGTCGTCACAAGCCGTTCTTCGCGAACTACCGGCCCCAGTTCTACTTCCGCACGACCGACGTCACCGGCACGATCGAGCTGCCCTCGGGCACCGAGATGGTGATGCCCGGGGACAACACCGACATGACCGTGACCCTGGGTAAGCCCATCGCGATGGAAGAGGGTCTGACCTTCTCGATTCGTGAAGGCGGCCGCACCGTGGGTTCGGGCCGCGTGACGAAGATCCTGAAGTAGATCGCCATGGCCGACAACCGACAGATGATTCGAATCCGGCTGAAGGCCTTCGATCACGGCGTCTTGGATCAGTCCACCGCGAAGATCGTCCAGACCGTGGAGCGCACCAACGCCCGGGTGCAAGGTCCCGTGCCGCTGCCCACCGAGAAGCACCGCTACACGGTGGTTCGCGGTCCCCACAAGCACAAAGACAGCCGCGAGCACTTCGAAATGCGGGTGCACAAGCGCCTTTTGGACATCGTGGACCACACCGCCAAGACCGTGGACTCCCTGCAACGGCTCGATCTGCCCGCGGGCGTCGACATCGAGATCAAGATCCGCC
>PKXH01000077.1 GCA_003133405.1 Acidimicrobiaceae bacterium
GTCGTGACGGAGGCAATCTTTCGGCCCGTGCGCGAAGGAATGTCGTAGAGCATCACGGGTAACGGTGTGCTCTCGGCAATGGCGCCCAGGTGCCCGGCGATGCCGGCCTGGTTCGGCCGCGCGTACGCCGGGGTCGTGGCGAGCACGCCCGCGACGCCCGTCGCCTTCACCTGCGCCGTGAGCGCCACCGACTGTTGGGTATTGGCGAAGGTGGAGCCCGCGAGCACCGGCACCGTGACCGCTTCAGCCACGCAGGCGAAGAGATTGAGTTTCTCCTGGTCGCTGAGCGAAGATCCTTCACCGGTCGAACCGGCCACGACCAGTCCCTCGCTGCCCTCGGAGACTAGGAACTTGGCCAGTTGCTGGGCGACGTCATAGTCGATCGATCCGTCGGACGCGAAGGGCGTCACCATCGCGGTTAAGACACGCCCAAACCGTGGTGCACTCATAACACAAAGTTACCAGTCGGCGCTTCAAAGCGAGAGAGGAGCGACGTGGCGTGGGTCAAGGGATCAGGGACGCGATGCCGTCAAGAAATCGTGGCGTGGCGTCCACCGCGTTCGCCGCCAACGCGACACCGTGAACAAAACTCTGGCGGTCAAATGAGTCGTGGCGAATGGTGAGGCCCTCGCCCGCCGAGCCGAAGAGAATCTCCTGGTGCGCGACGAGTCCGGGAAGTCGCACCGAATGAATCTTGACGCCGTCAACGACGTCAGCGCCCCGGGCGCCCTCCACCGTGTGTCGCGTCGTCGGATCCTCCAGGGGCGACAGTCCCGCACGCCGTCGTGCCTCAGCGATACCCTCCGCGGCCGCAATTGAGGTTCCAGACGGAGCGTCGACCTTTCGATCGTGATGTAGTTCAACAATCTCTACGCGTTCAAAGTAGGGCGCGGCTTGAGCGGCAAAACGCTCAGAGAGTACCGCGCCAATCGAGAAGTTCGACGCCATGACGACGCCCACGTGCGCGGCGGCCACTTGGACCGATTCACGCTGCTCCGGCGAAAGACCCGTCGTACCGATGACCAGCGCCACGCCATTTTTCGCGCACCACGTCGCCGAGGCGACGACGCCTTCCGGAGAGGAGAAATTGATAACGACGTCGAGTTTCGATGGCTCGAGCTCGTCCAGCGACGTCGCGAACGAAGCGCCGAAGAGATCGCGTGGCTCGATTTGGTCGACGAGTGCCACGAGGGAGAACTCCCCGAGCGTGCCGAGCCCTTCCGCCAGAGCCTGACCCATGCGACCCGCTCCGCCCACGATGGCCAGTGACTTCACGAGTGCACCTTAGCGTTTCGCTTACGACGACTTCGAATAGCGGGGGCCGTCACGACACCGATGAGCAGCAACACTCAGACCGCGGACACGGCCGATCTGACCTCGATATAGGGCGCGTGAAAGTGGAAGTGAATCGTCCGGCGGCCCTTGGGCACGTCGACGTCCAAGAGATCGCCAATTGAAAGTCAACGTCCAGGATGTTGCTCCCGTTCATCCAAAAAGCGAAGGGCTCTGTTCTGGTGCTCGAGGCGAGCGGATCCTCGCCATGAATCACGACGGGGCGGTTCAAGGAAAGACCGCGCCCGAGCTCATCTCCTCGATCGTCATGACGACAAAGAGCGCGAGCGAAACGAGCAGGATCAATCGGTAACGCCATCCACTCCAGCGCGTCGCCGCGCCGATGACCAGGGGGAAGGCCAGCATGATGAACCTGGGTCGCAGACCGACCGGCGCCGAGACGGCGAAGAACGCAACGGAGAAGATTCCGTAAGCGAGCACCGGGATTGGTTGGTGTTCCTTGATGATGACGACCACGCCAAGGATGCTGACGACCGTGCCCGCGAAGAGTATCTGGCCGGTCATCGTCGGTGAGATGGGGTTGAAGAGGAACTTGGTGAGGATGTGCACCGGGTAGACGAGCGAGGGATAACTCTGCCATCCGCCGCGCTCGGTCAATCGCCAGGCCATCAGTGTCCCGGTATGGACCCAGAGATACACCATCCACGCGATGAACCCGACCGGCGAGAGCGCCAGGGCCCAGAGCGACTTCCACTCGCGCTCGCGCGCTGTGGCGAGCAGCGCCGTGAACGCACAGACCGCAACGAATATCATCCCCACCGGTGAGGTCGCGCTGGCCAGCGCCCCCAGGGACCCGGCGGTGATCCATCGCTTGCGCAGCAACGCCAGCAGCCCCAGAGCCACCAACGTGAGCAGGATGCCTTCGGCGTAGATCAGGTTGAAGATGAAAGCGCCGGGGGCGACCGCGAAGAGTAGCGCCGCCCGTTCGGCCTTCTCCTGGCCGGCAAACTCACGCGCGAGAAAGCCAATAGCGAGCAGTGCGCTCAGACCCGTGAACGCGCTCACCCAAAGGGCGACCACCGCCGCGCCGAGTCCGGTCACCGCGGCGAGGGCGCGCAGCACGAGGGGCAAGATTGGGAAGAACGCCGTGGTGTTGGCTCTGACGTGGCCGTTGACCATCGGCAGGTGGCTCGGCCATCCGTGGGCTACGGCCCGCAGGAACCATTCACCGTCCCAAATGGAGAGGTGGTTGACGAGACCGACGTGGCGCAGCCGGTCGTCAACGACGACGAACAAGAGGGTCGCCAGGCGCAAGATCACGTACACCGCCACTGCGCGACGGAAGGGAATCCTGCGCCAAAGCGAACGAGGCTCGTCCACGACGGGCCCGTCAGGCGACACGATCGACCCCTTCAAGCACGCATCGCCACCGTGCGTGCCACAAGAACCAACCGAGTCCGCCCAGGAGCAGCGGACCGGTGACGTAGAACGCGTTGCCTCCGAGCATGGGCGTGCCGCCCGGTCCCACCAGCAGCATCGCGAACGCCGCCACCGCGCAGAGCCAGGCGGATCGTTGGACCCTGATGGCTCCGAGGACACTGAGCCCCCACAAGAAGTACCAGGGCCAGACAGTGGGGCTCGCCACCACTACCAGCAACAGCGTGACGCCCAGGAGATACGGGGCGTTCGAGGCACGGGTCCTCGTCACCAGTAGCGCGGCGATAACCAGCGCGAGCACCCCAACGACGTCCTGGGCGGCGGTGATCACCGCGTGCGTGCCCACGCCGTCACCCATCGCGTGCACGAGTGAGCTGATCAGTGTCGCCACCGAAACGACCGGGGTCGTGAGCACCCGCAGCTCGGTGGGTATGCGAAGCGCGGTGGGGCTGAGCCAAGCCCATCCGTAGCCCGAGAGTTCGCTGACCGCTGCGATCACCGCGCCGGGAATCACGAGCGCCTCGGCCCCGAGACGCCACCGTTCGCGCGATGACGCGCCCGACATCTGGGACGCGGTGAGAAAGACAATGCTCGCAGCCGCGGGGAGTTTGATCGTGGCAGCGACCGCCAAGAGCACCAGGGCCCATCGTCGAGCGCCCCTAAGCGCCACCGTGAGTGCCGCAACCATCAGGGCGATCATCAGCGTGTCGTTGTGGGCTGACGACACTGCGCTGAAGAGGGCCAGCGGGCTGAGCACGCCAAGCCAAATCGCGACACCCGCGTTCGCCCCATAGTGCCTCGCCAGCATTGGCAGGCAGATCATCAGGATCGCGATGCCCGGAAGTTCGAGGGCGCGAAAAACCAAAACCTGGCCGATCAGCGAACTGCTCGCGACCGCGGCACCGAAGTGGGTGATGCCGACGAAGAGGGGGCCGTAGGGCGATGCAGTGGATCGCCACACTGAAGCCACCGACGAGAGAAGCGGGCCGGGCCCCAGCATTTTCGGAGCGATCAGGTAGGGGTTGAAGCCCCGGCGCGCCAGCTCGCCCTGAGCGATGTAGCTGTAGACGTCACGGCCGAAGACCGGGGCGCCGAGAAAAAGCGGAGAGCCCCACAGGCCCAACACGATCCACGAGCGCGCCACGCTCAGGCGACCTTCGGCGGCGTGTACCCCCAAGGCCATCCAGGCGAGGATGAACAGCGCCATCGATGAATAGAAGATCACGTGGGCGAGCGCGTAGCTGCCTTCGGGCACGTAGATCCACCATCGGTAACTAGGTGGCCGGGGGCTCGAGCCAATGGTCGAGCTTTCGAGAACGCTGCCGAGCAATCCAACGGCGCCCAGAGCCACCCAGAGCCACAAGGGGGCGGCGAGCCGCTTCGTCCGAGCGCAAGATTCAGTGGTGAGCACGCGCGAAAATCCCTTCGATCGATCGACTACAGATGCATGGCAAGCGCTCTATTTTTCACATGACGCTGGGATCAGCAGCCGGTGACGCACCCCCGGCGCACCGGGCGAGAACTCGGTAGCCAAAATTAGCCGAACTAGCATGCCCCTTGTGAAGTTCCCGGTCTCCGAGTTCCAGAACTGGGCGTCACCGGAATTCGAACAAGAGGGTTGAGCCGTGGGTATCAGCGACGGCCCCGTGCCCGTGCAAGCGCGAGATGAGTCAGTGGGTCGAAAGAGGGCGGCCCTCCTATCGCTGCGTCCGCTAGGCATCTTCGCGCTCTCGAGAGCGGGCGTCTACTTGATCATCAGCGCCATGGCCCTGTCGGCACATCAATCGATCATGTCCAAGCTGATCAACTGGGACGCCAAGTGGTACCTGCTCATTGCCCATCGCGGCTACGTGCACTCAATTCCGCCCGGACATGGCAATATCGCCCAATGCGACCTCGGCTTCTTTCCGCTGTTGCCGCTGCTCATCCGCGGGGTGCACTTCGTCACCGGATTCGGCTTCAACGTGGCGGGAATCCTCACCTCAACGCTGCTCGGGCTCTTCGCCTCTATCGCGGTGTGGTGGCTGCTGCGTGAGTTCTTCGGACAGACCGGAGCCGACCGCGGCACGGCGCTGATCTTCCTATCGCCCGCAGCGTTCGTGCTGAGCATGGTCTACACCGAAGGCGCGATCATTTTGTTCGTGGCCTGCTCGATGATCGCGCTGCGACGCCGTCGATGGCTGCTCGCAGGGCTGTGCGCCGCGGCCGCCACCGCCGCGGACCCGGTGGGGATGGCGGCAATAATCCCATGTGTGGTGGCCTGCGTGATCGCCATACGCACGCGCGGCGAATGGCGATCGATCCTCGCCCCGCTGGTGGCGCCGTTCGGAGTAGGGCTGTTCTTCTTGTACCTCTGGTTCCACACCGGCTCGCCGTTCTCGTGGCTTCACGCCCAGCGAGTCGGCTGGCAAAAAGGGAATATCGGCACCGGAATATTCACGGCCCTTGAGCACTTCTTCAGTCACGGCTTCGCCGATCCCAACTACGGCGTCAAGGCCGTCAGCACGATTACCGCTGTTGGCCTGCTGATTCTCTTCTTCCGCGCCCACCCGCCGGCGCCCTGGGTTGGCTACGTGGTGACGGTCCTGGTGTTCGGCGCGCTCTCGCCGCTGATCGGCGTCACGCCGCGCCTGTTGCTGCGCGACTTCCCGCTCCTCGGGGTCGTCGGCGCCAAACTGCCGCCCGTGTGGTTCGAGGTCGTACTCGCCTTCTCGGTGATGCTGATGGCAGCACTGACGATCGCTGCCGGCAGTGTGCGCTGGACGCCGTAACAGATGATCCGACATCCAAAGTCAATGGTTTCGTTCTCACGCGAGAGCGCGTACGTTGAGAAACCGAGCGTTGGCGGCCCGGTCAATCTCCCAAGAAGCTTGCTCCGGACGCTCTGCACGCTGTCGGTTGCTTTCTCGATCGCCAATGCGGGCTACTGGACGTGGCATCGCGGACACTTGGACTTCGCGGTCTACATGATGGGTGCGCACCACCTTATGAACTCGAACCTCTACACGGCGAGGCTGTCATTCCCGCCGCATCTTCCCTATACGTATCCACCATTTTCCGCGGTACTGTTCCTGCCGCTCTCGGTGTTCCCCCTGCAGGCGGCCGCGCTGGTGTGGGCCATCGTGAACGTGGCGGCACTGTTCGCCATTCTCGCCCTGAGCATCGCGGCAGTTCGCCCAGGGCTGACCCGCGCCTCGACGATCGGTTGGTCACTGGGCCTGCTCGCCCCCGCGATGCTGATCGAGCCCGTCAGCCTGACGTTCAGCTTCGGGCAGATAAATCTGGTCCTGGCGGCCCTGGTGCTGGCCGACCTCACCGGCCACGTCCGCTTCGGCGACGCCACGCTGCCGCGTGGGGTGCTGGTCGGCATCGCTGCTGCGGTGAAACTGGTCCCGCTGATCTTCGTGCCGTACCTCTTCCTCACGCGCCAGACTCGCGCGGCCTGGACTTCGGTCGTCACCTTCGCGGGCTGCTCGCTCTTAGCGGCCGCGTTCGAACCTTCCAATTCGTGGGCATTCTGGACCAAGTACGTCGTTGACGCCCAGCGCGTCGGAGGCGTGTCGTACATCAGCAACCAGAGCCTGCGCGGTGCGCTCGATCGCCTGACCCATCACTACATCGGCGCGGGAGCGATTACGGCCTTGGCCGGCTGTGTGGCCCTGGGCGGCCTCGCGCTGGCGTACGTGTCGTGGCGCCGTTCGTCACCCTTCCTGGGATTGCTAATCTGCGCCGCGACGGGACTTCTAGTGTCGCCGATCACCTGGGCGCACCACATGGTCTGGGTCGTGCCGGTCATTATCTGGTTGATCTGGGGCAAGGATCGCCCAGCGGGAGGATCCGTCTTTGCACTACTCACGGCAGCCCTCTTCTGGTGGGCGCCTATCTGGCGCGTCCCCGTCGCAAGTTCGCTCGCCATGCACGAACGTGGTTGGCAAACCCTCGAAGGCAACGCCTTCTTTTTCGCCACCGTCTTCTTCATGGCCGCGATCGCGATGATGCTGTTCCTTCGCCGTCACCGGGCAACAGAGCTGCCGGACCAGGACTAGCGCACGGTTTGCTACTGCCTGAGCGCCAGGGCGTTATAACTAAACTGCGTTCTTGAAGGCAATCGTGAGGGTCTCGGAGAGTTGGTGGTCGCCTCGGTGGCCGTGGCGAGGTTGCGTCGCCAGCCCGAGGCACTAAGACGCAAGATCCCGAAGGGAATTCATGAATCGAAGGGTGAGGAATGTTGTGGCGAGTGCCGTCGTGGTGTCCTTGGCGGTGGGCGTCTATCTCGTTTCGCGGACTTCTGATGTACCTCGGGCCAGTGCCGCGCCGGGAGCCACGACGTCCGTTCCGACGACCACGTCCGGTTTCTACCTCGCGATCGGCGCGTCGGCGTCACTCGGGTTTCAACCCACGGGAATTGTCGGCCACAACGGTCGACGAACGTCGGATGGCTACGCCAACGATCTCGTGTTGCTCGAGGCTTACCAGGGGGTCGCGCTCACGCTCGACCAAATTGGCTGTCCCGGCGAAACCGTCCAGACCATTCTCAATACCAAGGTGGCCGATCACTGTTACGCACTACCCAAAACTCAGATGACCCAGGCCGTCGCGTTCCTGCAGGCCCATCGGAGTTCGGTCGGCGTGGTCACCGTGGATCTGGGCTTTAACAACATCCGATTGTGCCTCTGGGCGAGTCCGGTAGATGAAGCGTGCGCCAATCAAGCGATTGCCGCGGTTCAAGTCGACATGCCCAAGATCTTAAGAGAGCTGAAGAACGCCGCGGGGCCCAACGTGCGAATCGTCGGTCTCGAGTACAACGACCCCTTTCTCGCTCGTTACATCAACGGCGCTTCTGGTGCCGCTGCCGCCACCGCGGGGCTCATCGACATGGATCGTCTCAACGCCGCCCTGGACCAGGCGTACGTCGGCGCGGGTGTTTCAGTGGCGAACGTTCCCGCGTTGTTCGATACCGACATCACGACTCGAATCGCCGCGCCGGGTGGGGGCGTCATCCCCGAGAACGTGGCGCAGGCGTGCGCAATGACCTGGATGTGTTATCTGGCACCCTTTGGTCCCGATGA
>PKXH01000074.1 GCA_003133405.1 Acidimicrobiaceae bacterium
CGAGGTGATGGCGGCGGTGACCGTGGAGCCGTCACCGGTCACGACGTTGCCCCCAGAGTCTTCGACCTTGACCACCGGTTGGGTAGCCAGTGCGGCGCCGCTGTTGTCGGTGGTCGAGCCCGGGGTGGTGATGACTAGTTGGGTGGGGGCGCCCGTCGCCATGGCGATGTTGGCCGAGGCGACGGAGCTAACAGAGTCACCGGTAAAGGTGAGCTGGTAGTTGACGCCGTTGGTACCAGTCATGGTGAGACCGCTAAAGGTGGCCACGCCCGAGCTGAAGGTGCCGCTCGTACCCCCGGCGGTGATGGCGCCCCCGGCGCCCGAGGTAATCGACGCGCTCGCCGTGCCGGTGGTGACGCCGGTCTCGATGTTGCCCCCGGAGTCTTCGACCTTCACCACGGGCTGTTGGACCAGCGCGACGGCGTTGGTGGCTGAGGTGGAGGGTGGGGTGGTGATGGCCAGCTGGCTGGCCGCGCCCAGTGAGACGGTGATCGTGGCCGACACCGCGGTGATGAGCGCGCCGTCAGAGAAGGTGAGGGTGTAGGGACCGGCGAACGCATTCAGCGCCAAGCCACTAAAGGTGGCCACGCCCAAACTGGCGACCTTGGTGGGGCTCGATACCGAGACCCCGCCCGAGGTGATGGCGGCGGTGACGGTTGAGGCGTCACTGGTGACGACGTTGCCATAAGTGTCTTCGACCTTGACAACCGGCTGTGGTGCCAGCGCTGCGCCGCTGTTGTCGATGATCGAACCGGGCGTCGTGATGATGAGCTTGTTGGCCGTGCCAAATCCAGTCAAAGCAATCGTGGTTGAGGTGGCAATCACTACCGAGTCAGTGGTATCAGTCGCCTGAATCGTATAGTTGCCCGCCAGACCATTTATGGAACAGCCGGTGTAGGCCGCCACACCAGCGGTAGGTGTAACGGTGAGCCCGCCGGTGTTGGTGCACGTGAGCACGGCGCCCGATCCAGGCTGAGTTGCGATCGACAGTTGGATTGGATCGTTAGAAATTGCGACGTTGAGGTAGTCCTTCGCAGTGACTGAAGGCTGCGCGGCGAACGCTGTGCCAAACGTGGCGTTCGTGCTCGGCTCGGCCGAAAATGAGGAGTCCACGGCCGCGGCGCCGACGGTCCACGTGACCTTGAAGACCCCCATCTGTCCGGGGTACGTCGCGGTCCCACCGGCGCCGTAGTTCGTGGTGCCGTACGCGTTGCACGACGCGGTGCTGTTAGCAGTGCACGCGCCAGTAGTGGCCGCCGCCGCCACCGCGTACGTCTGCGACGTCCCGTAGCTTGCGCTCCCGTACGAAGAACCGGCACCGCCTGCGGCAGCACCAGTCGCGGTAGAAGTATTGGCGTCATACGCGTCGCCTCCGCCGGCGCCGTAGTAGCCGCCCCCGCCCCCGCCCCCGCCATCGCGGTTCGAGTTGCCGGTGGGTCTGCCACCTTCTCCACCGGTACCAGATGAACCAGCAGATCCGGCAACGCAGCTAGTGCCAACGGTGCCACCGGCCCCCACGGCGGCGCTTGTCGCTCCTGTGCCACCTTCATTGGCTACCGTGCAACCAGTAGTACTTTTCCCGCCGGTACCACCGGTCTGGGTAGCGCCCCCAGAACCTCCGACTCCAACTCCCGTCGCGGTCGATCCCGCTCCGGCGGCTCCGCCACCGCCGCCGGCGACCGCGACAACGGTGTCGGCGGCACCACAGGATGCCGCCGCGCCAATGCACAGAGTCGTCGCCCCGCCTCCGCCGCCTCCGCCGTTTCCAACGGTTCCGGAAGTGTTGGGCGGGGCGCCAACCCCTCCGGTTCCACCGAACGCTGTCCCAGCCGTGTGAGCGCTGTAACCGACGCCGCCGGCGGCCGCGACCACTGCGGTGCTGTTAGCTCCGCCGCCGCAACCGATGTAGTAGTAGATCGAGTTCCCCGAAGTGATTCCAGTCGTGACGCCCGTGAGCGTTACCGTGTCCGCGGACCCGCCCGAAGCTTTGGCGGAGCCACCACCGCCACCACCGACCGCCTCGATCGTCGCACTTGTCGCGCCCGAGGGAACTGCCAAGGAGTTCCACGCTCCACACGAGGCGGAGGCGGCGGTAACGACCTCAAGGTTGGTGGCGCCGGCGGGAGTTGACGCGACAAGTTCGGGGATGAGAGAAAGCGCACCTACGCTGAGACTCGAGGCGAGGAAGACGAGCAACATCCGCTTTAGACCACCACGCCACTGGCGCAAACCGATTGCAATTGACTTCTTTGCGAAAACCGAGAAGCGATTCATCATCAGAAAGATTGAAGAAAGAGTCCGAGCCGTCTTCATCGAACATCTCCGAGGAGAGCTAGGCCGCCAGGAGTCGGGGCCGCACTCAAGGCAGCCTTGATCCACACGTGACCTACCAAACGAAACGGAACCGTGACGCACCGTTCCTGATTATTTATTGACAACCGTCCTCAATCAGCTGAGACAACACCCCTGACAATCTCTAGACACCAGCGAAATCACCTAGAAACTGCAACCAACATTCTACGGGATATATCCAGAAATGACAATCGCGGGTGCCTCCTTTCGTCTCTCAAATTCATGACAATTTCGGGACAAAACCTGGCCTGTATAGCAAAGTTCCGGTCCCGGTTGGTCTAGTGAATAAGGTTTACATAATTGTTTGGTTTTCCCTAACAAGATTTGGCCCCAAACGAAAGTAATTTTTGACTCCCGGAACACCGATTCCACGGTCTAAAGTCACTCACCGCACGACGTGGAGCGGCCCATCTGACCACCATGCGATGTCCCGTGTCCGGACATTCACCACAACGGATCCGGGAGGTCCTGTAGTCAACCAGCCCGAATCTCACACCACACCGTGGTGTTAAAACTTTCGTTTTTTCGTCGCGCGAAGCACTGAAACTTTCTACGGCACGCGCGAGTTTTCGCGATTTGTTAACTTGCGGTGATGAACGATATTGAATTTTCCGTTACCGCCATCGACTGTCCGGAACCACTTGAACTCGCAAAGTTTTATTCGCAACTTTGTGGACTCGAAGTCGAATCGCTCGGTGACTTTCTACCGGAAGACGTGACGTGGATCGAACTACTCAATGATGGTCACCCGACCATCGGATTTCAGAAAGTCTCGTACGTCGTTCCCCCCACGTGGCCCGAGGGTCCTCAGCCCCAACGTGTTCATCTCGACTTTCTCGTAGACGATCTCGACGTCAGCGAAGCCTTCGCGCTCGGGCTCGGCGCGACGAAGGCGCAGTTTCAACCGGGCGCCAGTTTTCGGGTGTTCCTCGACCCCATTGGTCATCCCTTTTGCCTCGTTCAGCGGGCCCGGGACTAGAACTATCGGTGGTCCTCTTGGCGTCGAAGGCCTACTGGCTTTCTGAGTGCGCGCGACGCCTCTTTGAGCACGTACTCGGTCGAGATTCCCCTCTCAAAGTCATCAGTGTCAACGGATAGACTGACACTTCGCGTCTCAGGGTTTCGGCTCTGGGAACACCGAGGACCTGTGGTGCAGCTCGGAGTGCACGCCGCCCTGTCAAGGCGGAGGTCGCGGGTTCAAATCCCGTCAGGTCCGCTCGACATCCCCTGGGGGTGACGAGGAGGTCGAGTAGCTCAGTTGGTAGAGCGCGCGCCTGAAAAGCGTGAGGTCACCGGATCGACGCCGGTCTCGACCACCATCTTTTTGCGGCACCGATGCAAGGGGCCACCTCGCTTCCATCGACTCAGGGAGCAGTTACGCAATCTCCCACGAGTTGACCACCCAGTCTTGGGAGCCCTTGGGCCCCGGTTTTCCAGCACCTTCGTAACGGCGCGCGTCATCGCGCGGAGACGGCCGGCCGCCTCAAAGAGTCGAGGCGTCATCCGTGCCGTCGCCCACCGTTCGCTTCGGGTGACGCACGTTCAATTATGAAAGCCAAATCGACGATGAGATTTCCATGAAGTCTCGGTGAAAATGTCGAGACTGATGTCATTTTCGTTGGACTCGCCTGGTGGACCACGATGGATCGTAAGAGTGGGAATGCCCGCAGCGTCGAGAGTCTCGGACGTCGTGGCGTGTCACAATGCTCGAGAGCTATGACCGACCGCGAAGTGCCCCACGTGCCGCCAAAATTTTCTCCCCAGCCCTCGAACGTCACGTGGCCGACCGTCATGTGGTCCCGGGGAACTAACGCCAATCAGCAAACCCTCGACACTGTCGTCGACGAGATGTTCTCCGACGCTAATCTCGCCGTCACCAACGCGGTCATAGTCATTCAAGGCGGCCGAGTACTCGTGGAGCGATACGCCGGCGAGAGAGAGTTCTTTGACCGCCCAGCCGAGCCCATCACGGACACGAGTGCGTTGCTGTCGTGGTCGATGGCGAAGTCGATGTTGCACATGATTATCGGCACGCTCGTCGACGAGCGGCGTCTCGATCCCGACCAATTGGCCCCCGTGCACGAGTGGCGCGACGAAAGTGATCCCCGTCACCAGATTCGTCTGCGCGATCTCTTGGCGATGCGCGACGGGTTGGGATTCATGGAAGAGTACGACGCCAGCCTCGAAAGTCACGTCATAGAAATGCTCTTTGGCCAGGGGAAAGAGGACGTTGCTGCCTACGCCGCACGAGTGGCGCTCGCCCATGAGCCGGGCACGTTCTTTCACTACTCGAGTGGCACGACGAACATTCTCAGTCGCATCGTGGCCGACGTCGTGGGTTATGGCGATGCGTACCGCGACTATCTCGAACGTCGACTCTTCTCGCCACTCGGCATGACGAGCGCCGAGGCGACGTTCGACGAAGCCGGCGTGTGGGTCGCGTCAAGCTTCGTGCACGCGTCGGCCCTCGACTTCGCGAAGTTCGGGCTGCTCTACTTGCGCGGCGGCGAGTGGGACGGCGGCCAGCTCATCTCTCGCGAATGGGCCGCCACGGCTCAGACTCCGCTCAGCCTCGACGAAGAGAGCGGTTCCTTCTACTCCTGGCAGTGGTGGGTGACCGGCGATGAGTACGGCACGTATTGGGCGAGCGGCTACGAGGGTCAGATGATCAGCGTCGTGCCCGCGCTCGACGCGCTCGTCCTTCGCTTCGGTCACACCCCGGCCGAGCACGACCCCGCGCTCCGAGCGTGGCGAACCCGCGTGCTCGACGTGCTCAGTTCGAACTACGCGCCCTCGTAGGGAAAGCCCAGGTCCGGGGCGCTAAAAAGCGCCTCGAAACGCAGCCCCTCCTTCGCCGCGATGGCGCCCGCAGTGCCCCCGCGATCGACGACCGCGAGGATCATTACCACCTGCGCACCCAGACTCTGCACGACGCGCGCGGCTTCGAGTTGACTCGCGCCGCGCGTGACCGTGTCTTCGGTGATGACGACGCGGTCGCCCGGTTCGAGCACGCCAGCAATGCGCCCCCCGGCGCCGTGATCCTTCACTTCTTTTCGCACGCTGAAGGCACGTAGCGCCCGACCCCTGGTCGAGGCCACGCCCGCGGTGATGAAGCTCACGCCGTCGGCGCCCATGGTCAGTCCGCCAATCGCGGTCGCGTCTTTCGGAATCGCCTCCAAGACCAACGTCGCCAGATCCTCCATCACTTCGGGGGCGCAGATCGTCTTCTTGGAGTCCACGAACCACGACGAGCTCGCGCCGGACTTGAGGGTGAACTCGCCGCGCTTTATCGAGTGCGCGATCAGGTGCGCCTGTACTCGTGCTCGAGGGTCGCTCACGTGAAGACGACCTCGCCAGTGCCCGAGCGCACCTCGCCCACCACCGACGCCCCGAGTCCGCTGGCGCGCGCCAGACTCACGGCCGCCTCGGCCGCGCCGGCGTCAAGGGCGATGACCATGCCCAGCCCGCAGTTAAAGACCCGAACCATCTCCTCGGCCCCGACCGGACCGCGCCGTTGGATCTCAAAGAAGATCTCCGGGGTGGGGAAGCTCTCCAGATCGATCACGGCGTCCAGGGGACCACTCAACAGTCGCCCGACGTTGCCGACAATCCCCCCGCCGGTGACGTGGGCGACGGCGTGCACGCCGACTCCAAGTTCACGACGTAGCGCCAACACGCCCGGGGTGTACAGCACCGACGGCACCAGTAACTCCTCACCGAGCGTGCGTGACGCACCGGCGTACGCCGGCTCAACCAACGACGCCGCGCCGCTCACCAAGACCTGTCGGGCGAGCGAGTAGCCATTCGAGCGCAGACCTGGCGAGTGTAGACCCACGAGTACGTCACCGATCCGAACGCGCTCGGGCCCAAGAATCTCGCTTCGCTCCACGACGCCCAGCGCGAATCCGGCCACGTCGAGTTCGTCGGGCTTCATGACGCCGCCGTGTTCGGCCGTCTCGCCGCCCAGCAACGCGACGTTCGCTTGGCGACAGCCTTGCGCGACGCCCGCGACCAACTCTTCGAGTTGCGTGGGGTCGATCGATCCGACCGCCACGTAGTCGAGCATGAACAGGGGTTCCGCCCCGACGCAGACCAGGTCATCAATGAGCATCGCGACCAGATCGATGCCAATGGTGTCGTAGCGTCCCACCAGGCGCGCGACCTCGAGTTTCGTGCCCACGCCGTCGGCTGAGGCCACGAGCACGGGCTCATGGTACTTCGAGGTCTCGAGCGCGAAGAGGCCCGCGAAACCACCGATGCCGCCCAGTACTTCGGGGCGACGCGTGCTCTCCACCGCTGCGCGAATTCGAGCCACCACGTCGTTCCCGGCGTCGATCGACACCCCCGCGTCGGCGTAAGTTCTGGCGCCGACGACCTCGAGCAGTCGGCTCACCAGCGACTTCCCGCGGTGCTGATGGCCACGGGTATCGGCGCCGGGTACGCCCCGGTAAGACAGGCGTCACAACACTCACCGCTGAGTTGAATGGCGGCGCGAAGGTTCGCGAGCGTGATGAACTCCAGTGAGTCCGAGCCAATGAACTCATTCATCTCGGGAATCGAATGGTTCGCCGCTAAGAGCTCGTCACGATTGGGCGTGTCGATGCCGTAGTAGCAGGGCCACATAAAGGGCGGTGACGAGATGCGCAGATGCACCTCCTTGGCCCCGGCGTCGCGCAGCATACCCACCAACGCCTTGGTGGTGGTGCCGCGAACGATGGAGTCGTCCACCACGATGAGCCGCTGACCCTCGATGTTCTCTCGCAGCGGATTGAGCTTTCGCCGCACGCTCGCGGTGCGCTCGCTCTGATCGGGCGCGATGAACGTGCGTCCGATGTAGCGGTTCTTCACCAACCCGTAGCCAAAGGGGATCCCCGACGCCTTGGCGTAGCCCTCGGCCGCCGGCACCCCCGAGTCGGGCACGCCCATGACGAGGTCGGCCTCGACCGAGGACTGCCCGGCGAGGAGTTCACCCATGCGCCGTCTCGTGGTGTGGACCTGGTGACCCATGAGATAGGCATCGGGACGAGCGAAGTAGACGAACTCGAAGATGCACAGACGCTGCTTCTCCCCGGCCGGTTCGAGTAACTGGCGCGACGTGAGACCATCTTTGGTGATCGTGACCATCTCGCCGGGTGCGATCTCACGCACGAACGTCGCGCCCACCACGTCGAGGGCCGGCGACTCCGAGGCGACGACCCAGCCTTCGGGCGCGTCGTCGGTGCCCAAACGTCCCAGACAGAGCGGCCGAAAACCGTAGGGGTCGCGAACGGCGTGCACTTCGTTCGCTTCGAGGATCACCATGGAAAAGGCCCCCTCAACGCGGGCAAGGACTAACGCGAGGGCTTCACTCAACGTGGCCCCGTTGTCGACTTCGCGCGCGAGCAACTCCGCCACGAGGTCCGAGTCCGAGAGCATCGAGGTGAACAGGACGCCCACCGATTCCGCGAGAGCGGTGGTGTTGGTCAAGTTCCCGTTGTGCGCCAAGGCGAAGCCCGAGGCGCCGGCCGATCGATAGACCGGTTGGGCCGCGGTCCAATTCGCCGAACCCGAGGTCGAGTAGCGCGTGTGACCGATCACCAGCGAGCCCGCGAGCGCGCGCAATGTTGATTCGGCAAAGACGTGGCTCACGAGGCCGTTGTCCTTCACTACGGTGATCTGTTGATTTTGAAAAGTGGCCATGCCGGCCGACTCTTGGCCCCGGTGCTGCAGGGCGTAGAGGGCGTCATAACAAAGATGCGCCACGTTTCGCCCCGGGGCCACAATGCCCACCACGCCGCAGGCTTCCTTCACGCGCCGTCCACGCTCAGGGGCAAAAGGGCAACGGGCACAGCCCTAGTCTCGCACAGTCTTTCGGTGGTCCTCGGCACGTTTACTACGCTACGGCGGTGATCGATCTGCACACGCACTCGACCTTTTCCGACGGCTCCGATACGCCCGCGGAGTTGGCCGAGAAGGCGCACGAGCGCGGTCTCTCGGCGATCTCCCTGACCGATCACGACTCGACGGCGAGCAACGACGAGATCACTCGCGCCACGGCGCGCTACGGGATCGAACTGGTGCCCGGCGTGGAGGTCTCGCTGCGCGACAACGAGTTCCCGATGCAACGAGGGGGCCAGAGCGTGCCGCGCAACGTGCACGTCTTGGCCTACTTCTTGCCCTTAGAGGCGAGCCATCCTCTCCAGCAACAGCTCGCCGCGTTGCGTCACGACCGTGACGTGCGCAATCTCCAACTCGTGGCGCTGCTCCAGGAAAAGGGGTTCGAACACCTGACGCTGGACTACCTCACGCAGATGACGGGCAACGTGCACTCCATTGGCCGTCCGCACTTCGCCCGGGCCATGTTCAAACTGCATCCCGACATCGTGGGCGAACGCACCGACGCCAGTTGGAACCGAATCTTCATCGACTGGCTCGGCAACACGGGCCGGGCCTACATCCCAAAGACCAGCATGCCGATCGAGCAGTTCGTGGGCGCGGCGAAGGGCTCGAGCACGGTGTTTTCGATCGCCCACCCACTGGTCAACTACGTCAGCGACGACACCAACGCCACCGTTGAGGCCACGATGCCTCGGGTCATGGCCTCACTGCGCGAACGGGGCTTTAAGGGCGTGGAGGCGTACTACGGCGGGACCAACGCGCCCACCAGGTCACTCATGGTGAAGTTGACCCGCGACGCGGGCATGATCCCCACCGGCGGATCGGACTATCACGGTCACTACAAGGAGGACGTCGCGCTCGGGATTGGCCGTTCGGGTGACCTGGCCGTGCCCGACGAGGTACTCCTCGAACTAAAAGCGGCGCGCTAGTTCAACGCGCCCAGCGCGTCTTGGAGCGCGTCGCGCCGTCTGGCCTTGATCTCGGTGACGGAAAGGTCGATCATCGATCCTACGATGAGGCGCTCTCCCTCACAAGTGCCCAATCGCGTCGTCAACACGCCGGCATTTTGTGCCCGTGATGCAAACGCCGCCACGTCGTTGGTGGCCATCACGAAGCGGCCCGGAAACTCGCTGAAGAGCTCGCCGTGGCCTTCGAGCTCGATCACACTGGCACCAATACCCGTGACGGCAACCATCTCGGCGAGCGCGGTCGCTAGACCACCGCCGCTGATGTCGTGCACCGCCGAAACGTCACTCGCCTCGCCCGCACAGATCGACGAGATCTCCGCGACCACGAAGTCCAAAGTCGCCACGAGCGACTCGGGATCGACGCCCGCGATCCGTCCGCCCCGTCGACCGCGCCGGGTGGCCCAACGAGAGCCGCCCAAAGGAAACGCCACCTCGCCATACGCGTGACGGGCTCCCACCAGTACCAGGGCGTCACCTCTACGCCAGTTCCATCCCGGAGGCGGCGCAACGAGTTTGTCGACGACGCCGAGTAGCCCCACGACGGGCGTGGGGTCGATGTCCGCACCGCCGCTCTCGTTGTACAGCGACACGTTGCCGCCGATGACCGGCGTTCCGTACGCGACGCAGGCGTCGGCGAGCCCGTCGATCGACTCCGAGAGTTGCCACATGACCGCCGGGTGTTCGGGGTTGCCGAAGTTGAGACAGTTGACAACGGCTTTGGCCTTCGCGCCGACGCAGGCCAGGTTCGAAATGCCCTCGATGACCGTGAGGGCCGTGCCGTTTCGTGGATCGAGCGCGCACCAGCGGGGGTTCGAGTCCGTGGAGAGCGCGATCCCACGCGTGGAGACGGGCAGGCCCGGCCCGGCCAGGCGCAACAGCGCCGCGTCCCTCCCGGGACCGACGACGGTGTTCAAGAAGAGCTGTGAGTCGTACTGGCGATAGACCCACGCCGGATCGACGAGGAGCTCGAGCAGGTCGTCGTTGGGCGAGCCGATCGGCTCATCGAACGTCGGGTCGTCACTGCGCAGCGCGTCCAGGTTTGTGGGGCGTTCGCGCGCCCGATCGTAGAGCGGCGCCTCGTCGGCCAAGGACGCCGCCGGCACTTCGGCCAGCACCTCACCGTCAAAACCGTCTCGGATCCGTAACATGCCCTGGGTCGTGCCGTTCGCGCGAAGAGTCGGCGCGACGACGCGTCCCACGACGCTCGCGCGAACCTCCCACTTGTCACACACCGCCGTGACGGCCCCGAGGTTCTCAGGCGTGATGATGGCGAGCATGCGCTCTTGACTCTCCGAGGTCATGATCTCATAGGGCGCCATGCCCGCTTCGCGCAGCGCCACCGCCGTCACGTCGACGTCCATGCCCACGCCCCCGCGCGCGGCGGTCTCACTCGTCGCGCACACCAGCCCCGCGCCGCCGAGGTCTTGAATACCCACGACGTACCCGTTGTCGAGGAGCTCGAGGCAGGCCTCGATGAGACGTTTCTCCTCGTAGGGGTCGCCAACCTGCACGCTCGGGCGCTTGGCGTCGTCGCCTGAGGCCACGTCGCCACCGGAGAAACCGGCCGACGCGAGCACCGACACCCCGCCGATGCCGTCGCGCCCGGTGCGCGATCCCAGCAGCACCGCGAGGTTGCCCACGCCCGAGGCGACCCCGAGGACCAAGCGCTCGACCGGCAACGCCCCCACGCAGAGCACGTTCACCAAAGGGTTCGCGCGGTAACACTCGTCGAAGGTCAACTCCCCGCCCACCGTGGGTACCCCGACCGAGTTGCCATAACCCGAGATGCCCGACACNNGGATCCATCACGGCCAGGGGCCGGGCGCCCATCGTAAAGACGTCGCGCAAGATGCCCCCCACGCCCGTGGCGGCGCCTTGGTAGGGCTCGATCGCCGAAGGGTGGTTATGGCTCTCAATACGTATCGCCACCGCGATGCCGTCGCCGGCGTCGATGACGCCCGCGTTCTCACCGGGGCCCACCAACACGTGCGGCCCGGATGTCGGGAGGCGGCGCAAGTGCAGACGCGACGATTTGTATGAGCAGTGCTCGGACCACATCACGCCATAGAGCGCGAGCTCTAAGTGATTTGGCTCACGGCCCAGAACCGTGACGATGGCGCCATATTCGTCGTCGCTCAACCCGAGAGCTCGGTGCAGGCTCTGCGAGGGGCTACTCACGTGACCAAACTACCGGGCCGCGCAGGCGACGTTGAATGTCGTCTCACGCCGCGACGTGGGCGGTGAGAAAACTTTCGAGCAACACGCGTCCGTCGACGCTGCCGAGCAGCGTCGACATCGCGCGTTCGGGGTGGGGCATCAGACCCACGACGTTGCCCCGCTCATTGGCGAGGCCCGCCACGTCACCGCGCGAACCGTTGGGGTTGTCCTTGTAACGCAGGACGATCTGATCGTGCTCGAGCAGGGACGCGAACGTCGCGTCGTCACAGGTGTACGCACCCGAGAAGTGATTGATCGGAATGACCAACTCTTGGCCCACCGTCGCCCCCGAGGTCAGCACCGAGTTGGTCGAGGTGACGACGAGCGTCGTGGGTTGACAGAGAAACGTCAAGCCGATGTTCTTCTGCAGCGCGCCGGGCAACAGTCCGGCCTCGGTCAGCACTTGAAACCCGTTGCAGATCCCCAGCACCGGTCCCCCCTCAGCCGCGAATCGCTCGACCGCCGCCATCACCGGCGAGAAACGGGCGATCGCGCCCGGACGAAGGTAGTCCCCGTGCGCGAAGCCCCCCGGCAAGATGATCGCGTCATAGCCCGACAGGTCCGTCACGGAGTGCCACACGAACTCGGCCTTCGCGCCCAAGGTGTTCATAGCCCCGAGCGCGTCGTACTCACAGTTCGAACCGGGAAACACGACCACGCCGACGCGCATCACGAGCCGACCACCTCACCCAAACGCACAAACGCATCTTCGATCACGGGATTCGAAAGCAGTCGCTCGGCGAGCGCGGCGGCCTTTTCCAGGGCCGCGGCCTCGCTCTCAGCCTCGACATTCAGGCGAAAGGACTTTCCCGCCTTCACGTTCGAGACGCCACCAAAACCCAACGCCGGCAAGGCCCGCTCGATAGTTGAACCTTCGGGATCGGCGATACCCGCGCGCGGCATGACGTCCACGATGACCAAATAGTTCACTTGGAGCCACCGTACCAGTCGACGAGAAGTTGTCCGGTGACACGCTCGTACGCCGCAACGTAACGCGCCGACGTGAGACGCACGATCTCGTCGGGCACCGGCGGCGGCGGCGGCGTGCGATCCCACCCCGCGTGCGTCAGCCAGTCTCGAAACGGCTGCTTGTCGAACGAGGGCGGCGTCTCACCCGAGCGCACCTGGTCAGCCGGCCAGATGCGCGACGAATCCGGCGTCAGTACCTCATCGCAGAACACGAGTCGACCCTCCACGACGCCGAGTTCGAACTTGGTGTCGGCGAGCACGAGTCCCGCGGCGTCCAGCTTTTTCGCGGCGCGACCAAAGAGGTCCAGGCAGAGCGCCTGGGCCTCGCGGAGTCGATCGGCGCCGACGATCTTCGCCGCCGCGTCGAGATCGATGTTGAGGTCGTGTCCGGTCGCCTCCTTCGTTGAGGGCGTGAAGATCGGCTCGGGGAAGGGGTCGGTGAGCTTGAGTCCCTTGGGCACCGACATCGCGTGCACGGTGCCCTTTTCGACGTACTCGTCGTACGCCTGGCCGGCGAGTCGAGCGCGCACGATGCACTCCAACGAGAGCATCTCCGCCTTCTTCACCAACATCGTCCTTCCGTGAAACTCGCCAGCGTCAAGGAAACCCTCGACGAAACCTTCGATCACGAGAGGATCGCACGAAACCAACGCGCTGGGCAGTTCGCGCGCGAACTCACGGGTCCAGTAGTTCGTCAGACCCGTCAGCACTCGACCCTTTTCGGGAATGGGCTCGTTCATGACAACGTCGAAAGCGCTCAAGCGATCCGAGGCCACCATGAGCAGATGGGTCTCACCCACCTCGTAGAGGTCGCGGACCTTGCCCGAGTACAGGTGGGTCAGACCGAGGTCGTTCACGCTCGCCACGTCAGCGCCTCCAGGACTCGACGGCGATGCACGAGTAGCCGATCGAGGTCAAAGGCCCGAGCGAGCGCCTCGTCGCTGAGCGTCACTTCATCCTCGCTCTCGATCACCTCGCGAAAGTTACGCCCTTGCTCGACCGACGTGCGAGCGGCCGCCTGCACCACGCGATACGCGTCGTCGCGCGCGACCCCCGATTCCACGAGGGCCAAGAGCACCGACTGGGAGAAGACCAGACCGAGCGAACCTTCGGTGAGATTTCGTAGTGCGCGCTCGGGGTGCAACACGAGACCGTCGGCCAGCCACGTGGCCTTTCGCAGCATGTAGACGGTCAGTTGCAACGCGTCGGGCACGATCACGCGCTCGACGCTCGAGTGCGAGATGTCACGTTCGTGCCACAGCGCCACGTCCTCGAGGCCCGCTTGAAGATAGCCGCGCAACACACGCGCCAAGCCGCTGAGGCGCTCGGCGACGACGGGGTTACGTTTATGGGGCATGGCCGAGGAGCCCTTTTGACCCGGCGCGAAGGGCTCTTCGACCTCGCCGACCTCGCTGCGCGCGAGGAGGCGAACTTCAAGGGCGAACTGTTCAATGGTCGTGCCAATCGCCGTGCACGCGTAGAGCACCTCGGCGTGGCGATCGCGGGCGATCACCTGGGTCGCGGGCACACCCGTGAGACCCAGCCGCTCGCAGACGTAACTCTCGACGAAGGGATCGATATTAGAGAACGTGCCGACCGCGCCGCTCAGTTTGCCCACGGCAATTCCGGCACGCGCGCGAGTGCAGCGCTCGAGGTCGCGTTGCACCTGGAGGGCCAACAGCGCGAATTTCGCACCGTACGTCGTGGGTTCGGCGTGCACGCCGTGGGTTCGCCCGACGATAGGCAGGTCCGCGCCTTCGAGCGCGCGACGCGTCAAGGCGTCGCGCAGCGCCGTCGCCTCGGTCATGACGATGTCCATCGCGGCCGCCATCGTCACGCACAGGGCGGTATCTACCACGTCGCTCGAGGTCAGTCCGTAGTGCACCCACGCGCCCTCGGGCATACCAATACGTTCCTGGACGACGTCGACGAAGGCCGCGGTGTCGTGGTTCGTGATCTCTTCACGTTGATTGACCGCTTCGACAAAGGCTTCGTCGACGACCGGGCGGCGCTGGCGAAGGGCCACGACGTCGCCCGGGGGCACGACCCCGAGTTGGCCCAACGCTTCGGCGGCGAGTAGTTCAACCTCCAGCATCGTGTCAAAGCGGCGCTCGTCGCTAAAGAGCGCCGCGACGTCCTTGGGTGCGTACCTCGGAATCACTGATCTCCCTCTGACGCCCTACGGGCGATGTCGTTGCGGCGAACACTTCCCTTAAAGGTTATGAGGGACGCGCCCTCGTAGGCGCGACGACGCGCCTCGGCGACGTCGGCCCCCAAGCCCGTGACCGCGAGAACCCTGCCGCCGCTCGTCACGAACTGTCCCTGGTCGTCGCGAGTGGTACCCGCATGAAAGACGATCACGTTCGCCAAGGGCGTGGCGAGTTGACCGTCGGGTCCGAGTCCGTGGATGACCTCACCGGTTCTAGGGCGCTGGGGATAGCCCGCCGAGGCGAGTATCACGGTCACCGCCGCGCCCGTGGGTGTCACGCTAGCGTCGGCCAGGCGCCCCTCGCCGACGCGTAGCAACAAGTCGTAGAGTCCCTCGCCGTAGAGCGGCACGAGCACTTGGGCTTCGGGATCACCGAAGCGGACGTTGTACTCGAGCAGCTTCGTGCCGGTCGCACTCACCATGAGTCCGGCGTAGAGCACGCCGCGATAGTCGATGGCGCGCCGTTTCAGTTCAGCCAGCGTCGGNNTTGGGGCCCTCATCGTTGTCGCCCACGCGCTTGAAGTCCTGGGCCGGCGCGAGGCAGAGCGCGTTGACGCCGTCACAGAGAATGAACAACGAGCACTCCTCGCCCTCGAGCCCCTCTTCGATCACCACCGTCGTGCCGGCGTCGCCGAACGCCGCGCCNNGCCGCGAGACCGTCGGTCTTGATGACGTAGGGCGGCTTCATCGTCGCCAAGAACTGAAGGGCCGCGACCTCGTTGTGAAAGGCGCCGTAGGCGGCCGTCGGCACCCCGGCCGCGAAGAGGAACTCCTTCATGTAGGCCTTGGACCCCTCGAGACGCGCGCCGTCGGCGCCCGGCCCCACGACCGTCTTGCCTTGCGCGCGCAGTTCGTCGGCCAGTCCGTCGACGACGGGTTGATCGGGTCCGATGACGAAGAGCTCGGCGTCGAGTTCGCGCGCCGGCGCGCTCACGCAGGTCAGTCCGTGCGCCGCCATGCCGGCGTTGCCCGGGGTCACCACCACGTCGGCACTCTTCGCCAGGGCCCACGCCAACGCGTGCTCGCGCGCTCCCGAACCGACGACGACGCAGCGTCTCACGACGGTCGAACGAACTGCTCTCGGCCGGGGCCCACGCCCACCACCGAAATCGTGACGCCGGTGATCTCCTCCAGGAACTTGACGTAGTTCTTGGCGGCGCTCGGCAGCTCTTCGTACCTGGTCGCCTTGGTGATGTCACTCTTCCAGCCGGGCACGGTCTGATAGACCGGCGTCACCTCGTGAAAGACCGACTGGTGATAGGGCGGGAAGTTGTAGCGAACGCCCTTCGACTCGTAGCCCACGCAGACCTTGATCTCGTCGAGGGTGTCGAGCACGTCGAGTTTGGTGAGGGCGATCTCGCTCAAGGAGTTGAGTCGGGCAGCCTGGCGCGCCAGGGCCGCGTCGAACCAGCCCACCCGGCGACGCCGTCCGGTGTTGGTGCCGAACTCGCGCCCGCGCTCGACCAGTAGCTCGCCCAGCTCGCCGTCCACTTCGGTCGGGAACGGCCCCGCGCCCACGCGCGTCACGTAGGCCTTGGCGATGCCCACGACACGGGTCAGATCGCGCGGGCCCAGTCCCGATCCCGCGCACGCGCCCCCGGCGACGGGGTTGGACGAAGTGACGAAGGGATAGGTGCCGTGGTCGAGGTCGAGAAAGGTGGCCTGGGTGCCTTCGAGCAGAATGCGTTGACCGCCCTCGAGCGCGTCGTGCACGATGCCCACCGTGTCGGCGATCATGGGCGCCAAGCGCGGGGCGAGTTCGTCGAGGTATCGCGCGGCGATGTCCTTGGCGTTGAGGGCAGGGCGGTTATAGATCTTGGTGAGTATCAGGTTCTTCTCGTGCAAGACCAAGTCGAGCTTCTCGCGAAAGATCTTGGGGTCGAGCAGGTCTTGCACGCGAAGTCCCACCCTGGAGGACTTGTCGGCGTAGGCCGGCCCGATGCCACGCTTGGTCGTGCCGAGCGCGTTCTTGCCCAAGAACCGCTCGGTCAGGCGGTCGAGCTCTTGGTGATAGGGCATGATGAGGTGCGCGTTACCCGACACGACGAGTCGTGAGACGTCGACGCCCCGCTCGATGAGTCGGTCGAGCTCGTCGAGCAACACCGCGGGGTCGATCACCACACCGTTGCCGATGACCGGCGTGATATGTGGATAGAGAATGCCCGAGGGCACGAGCTGCAAGGCGAAGGCCTCGCCGTCTACCACGATGCGATAGCCCGCGTTGTGGCCGCCCTGGTAGCGAACGACCATGTCCATCTCGCTCGCCAAAAGGTCGGTGATTTTGCCTTTGCCTTCGTCCCCCCACTGGGTTCCGACCACCACGGATGCGGGCACTTGACTCCTCGAGACGGCCTCGTTGCAACGAAAGCCTACCGTAGGGAAAATCGATCTCCACCGATTAGTGAAAGGTGATGACCCCGTCAGTCGCGTCGACCGTGATGGTGTCGCCCTCTTTGTAGGTGCCTTGTAACACCGCGAGAGCGAGAGGGTCTTCGAGTCGTCGTTGAATCACTCGCTTGAGCGGGCGCGCGCCGTAGGCCGGGTCGTACCCCTCGGCCGCGAGCACGTGGGCGGCTGCGGGCGTGACGTCGAGCACCAGGCGACGTTCGGCCAGGCGTTGGCGGAGCCGTCCGAGTTGAATGCCGACGATCACCTCCAAATCCTTCTCGTCGAGAGAGCGAAAGCGGATGATGTCGTCGACGCGGTTGATGAACTCGGGGCGAAAGTACTCCTGGGGATCGCCGACCAGGTTGCTCGTCATGATGAAGACCACGTTGGTGAAGTCCACCGTTCGACCTTGGCCGTCGGTGAGTCGCCCGTCGTCGAGCACTTGGAGCAAGATGTTGTACACGTCGGGGTGGGCCTTTTCGATCTCGTCGAGGAGCACAACCGCGTACGGGCGGCGACGGATCGCCTCGGTGAGCTGGCCACCCTCTTCGTAGCCCACGTAGCCCGGCGGCGCTCCGATGAGACGGCTGACGGCAAACTTCTCCATGTACTCACTCATGTCGAGACGCACCATGGCCTTGTCGTCGTCGAAGAGATACTCCGCGAGCGCTCGGGCGAGTTCGGTCTTGCCCACACCCGTGGGGCCGAGGAAGAGGAACGAGCCGATCGGTCGGTGGGGATCGGAGAGCCCCGCGCGCGAACGGCGAATCGCGTTCGCCACCGCGGTGACCGCCTCGTCTTGGCCGACGACGCGCGTGTGCAAGAGCTCTTCCATGCGCACTAACTTGTCGAGCTCGCCCTCGAGGAGTTTCGAGACCGGCACCCCGGTCCAACGACTGACGACGTCGGCGATGTCCTCGGCGTCGACCTCCTCTTTCAAGAAGGCGCCGTGGGCTTGGAGCTCGTCGAGCTCGCGGGTCGCCTGGTCGATCGTTCGCTCGAGTTCGGGCAGCGTGCCGTAGCGCAGCGCCGCCGCGCCGTTCAAATCGCCCTGGCGCTCCAGGCGTTCGGCCTCGACGCGACGATCCTCGAACTCCTGTTTGGCGACTTGAATCTTCGTGATGGCCTGCTTCTCAGCCTGCCAGCGCGCGGCGAGCTCGTCGGACTGCTCCTTCAGCGCGGCGTACTCCTCTTCGAGCTTCGCTCGGCGCTCAGTCGACGCGCGGTCGGTCTCACTCTCCAGGGCGACGCGTTCGATGTCGAGTTGACGCAGACGTCGAATGACGACGTCGAGCTCGGTGGGCATGGAGTCGATCTCGATGCGCAGCTTCGATGCGGCCTCGTCCATCAGGTCGATCGCCTTATCGGGCAAGAATCGGTTCGCGACGTAGCGTTGCGACAGGGTGGCCGCGGCGACCAGTGCGGCGTCTTGGATGCGCACGCCGTGATGGACTTCGTAACGTTCTTTCAATCCGCGCAAGATGGCGATCGTGTCCGGCACCGAGGGTTCACCCACGAATACCTGTTGGAACCGGCGCTCGAGCGCGGCGTCCTTTTCGATGTACTGGCGATACTCGTCGAGCGTGGTCGCGCCGATGAGTCGTAGCTCACCCCTCGAAAGCAGGGGTTTGATCATGTTGCTCGCGTCCATGGCGCCTTCGGCCGCGCCGGCGCCGACGATGGTGTGCAGTTCGTCGACGAAAGTGATGACCTCGCCCTGGGAGTCTTGGATCTCCTTCAAGACCGCCTTCAGGCGTTCTTCGAACTCGCCGCGATACTTCGCCCCGGCCACCATCGAGCCGAGATCGAGCGCGATGAGGCGTCGATCGCGCAGCGACTCCGGGACGTCGCCTTCCACGATGCGCTGCGCCAAGCCCTCGACGATGGCGGTCTTGCCCACACCCGGCTCGCCGATCAACACGGGGTTGTTCTTGGTGCGCCGCGACAGCACTTGGATGACGCGGCGAATCTCGTCGTCACGTCCAATGACCGGATCCAACTTGCCGGCTCGGGCGAGCGCGGTCAAGTCCCGTCCGTACTTCTCGAGCGACTGGAACATCTCTTCGGGGTTCTCCGAGGTAATCCGGGCCGACCCTCGAATTTCGCGCAGCGCCAAGAGCAGCGCGTCGCGCGTCGTTCCCAGTTCACGGGCCCAGGTCACCAGGACGTGGTCCACCGAGAGGTACTCGTCGCCGAGTTCGTGGCGAAGTTCGTCGGCCTCTTCGAGGCCCTTGCGCGCCTCGGGCGAGAGACCGGGTTGGGTGCCCCCGACGGCGCGCGGCTCGCGGGCGACCTTCTCGCTCAGCGCGACACTGATCGCGACGGGATCGAGGTTGGCCGCAACGAGCAGCGGCCTGGCCACACCGTCGGCCTGGTTCAACAGGGCCAACAAGAGGTGCGCGGGCGTGACGTAGGGATTGCCGGCGGCCGCGGCTTGCGTGGTCGCGCCCTGGAAGGCCTCGCGGGTCTTCACGGTCCAGCGTTGGGGATCGAGCGTCATCAGCGGCTCCTCGCGCGACGGGGCTCAACGACGATGGCGAGCGCGTTCTGCACCGGCACCAAGTCACGTCGATACTGACGATGCGTCTGTTCGACGGTGTCGCGCGCCTCGTCCAAGAGCGAACGCATCTCGTCTCTGAGGGTCGCGAGTTCGATGTCGAGCGCCATGATGCGCTTCACACCCTCGAGGTTCACGCCCTCGCCAGTCAGGTCTTGAATCCGACGCAGCGCCACGAGGTCCTCGTCGGAGAAGCGACGCGAGCCGCCGCTCGTACGCTGGGGACTGAGCAGACCGCTTCGCTCGTAGTTTCGCAATGTCTGGGGGTGCACGCCCGCGAGCTCGGCGAAGACCGAGATCACGTAGACGGCGTTCATCGGTTGAGGTGTACTCATTCCTCACCCTCCTTCAGGGCGCTCGCCAGTTGTTCAACGAGGCCACGCTGTTGCTTGGTCAACTTCTTGGGCACCGACACGCTCACCGTCACCAAAAGGTCGCCCGCAGCGTGCTTGCCGCTGGCGGGCACGCCGCGGCCCTTCACTCGCATCGTCGTACTGGGCTGGGTGCCCGCGGGGATCTTGAGCGTCACCGGCTCGTCCAACGTCGGCACCTCGACGGTCGTGCCGAGGATGGCTTGGGTCAAAGGAACCTTGACCGTCGTGGTGATGTGTCGTCCTCGACGTTCGAAGCGCGCGTCGGGCGCGACCTGCACGTCGACGAAGAGATCGCCGGCCGGGCCGCCCTGTGCGCCGGGATTTCCTTTGCCCTTGAGGCGAATGCGTTGCGCGTCAATCACGCCCGGTGGAATGCGCACGTTCACCCGACGTGATGAGGGCTCACGACCGGTGCCGTGACAGGTCGGACAGGGCGTGGCGAAGCGGCCACCTCGGCCCTGACATACCGGACAGACGCTCGACATCGCGAACGGGCCCTGATCGTCGTTGATCACTCCTCGACCGTGACAACGTTCGCAGGTAACAAACTCCGCGCCCGGGGCGCCACCGGTCCCTCGACAGGTGTGACAGGCCTCGTTGCTCGGCAGGCTGACGGTCGTCGTCACGCCCATCACGGCGTCACGAAATCCCAGGTGAAGAGCTGTTTCTAAGTCCGCGCCGCGCTGGGGTCGTGCCCGGCGCGCACCGCCGAAGAGCCCGCCAAAGACGTCGCCTAAATCTGAGAAATCACCCGTTTGAAAGTTGAAACCACCCGCGCCCGGACCGCCGAGACCGCTCGCGGCCGGACCAAGTCGGCGCACCTCGTCGTACTCCTTGCGCTTGACCTCGTCGCCCAGCACGTCGTACGCACCCGAGATCTCCTTGAACTTCTCCTCGGAACCGGGATGGGTGTCAGGGTGGTACTGCTTGGCGAACTTTCGGTACGCGCGCGTGATCTCTTTGTCGGTCGCACTCGACGTGAGACCTAAGACCTTGTAGTAGTCCTTGTCGAACCACTCTCGTTCGGCCATCTCGACCTACTAACCTCGAACCTTCACCATCGCGGGACGTAGTACGACGCCCTTCCAGCGATAACCCGCTCGAAGGAGTTCAACGACCTGGGGTCCCTCACTGGCGCCGTCACCTTCGTCGTGCGCGACCGCGTCGTGCATATGGGGATTGAAGGCCACGTCGACGGCGTCAATGCGCTCGAGACCCTCTCGTTGGAGCGTGTCGAGCATGAGACCTCGAGCCTGATCCAGGGCGTCGGCCTCAGAACCCGGCGAATCGACGAAGTGCGCTTGGGCGAGATCAAAGGCGTCCAACACGGGTAGCAACTTCGCCACTAACTGACCCGTGGAACGCGTGGCGGCGTCGTCAGATGAGCGCACGACGCGCTTTCGATAGTTCTCAAACTCGGCCTGGAGACGTTGGAGTGCGTCGAGGTACTCGTCGCGCTGACGCTCGGCTTCGCTACGCGGGTCGAACGCCTCGGTGGCCCCGTCACTCGACGACGCTACCGAGGCGTTCTCCACGACGTCCTCGCTCACGCCTCGTCAACAATCTCCGCGTCGACGATGTCGTCATCGTCGCCGGCCGGGACCGCGGGCTCGCTGGCGTTGGACTTGGCGGCCTCTTCGTAGAGGCGCTGGCTGAAGCTCTGACTGGCCGAGAGCAGTTTGTCCGTCGCGCCCTTGATCGCGTCCATGTCGGTGCCCGCGAGGGACTCCTTCAACGACGCCAGGGCGCCCTCGACGTCGTCGCGCTCGGTGCCTTGGAACGATTCGGCCTGGTCCTTTAACAGCTTCTCGGTCTGGTAGACCAGCCCGTCAGCGTTGTTGCGCACCTCGGCCTCGGCGCGGCGCGTGCGGTCCTCTTCGGCGTGGGTTTCCGCGTCGCGGACCATGCGATCGATCTCGTCTTTAGAGAGCGACGAACCACCGGTGATGGTCATCGATTGGGTCGCGCCCGTGGCCTGGTCCTTCGCCGAGACGTNNCCGTTGGCGTCGATGTCGAACGTGACGTCGATCTGGGGTACGCCCCGTGGCGCGGGAGGAATCCCGACCAGCTGGAACTTGCCCAGCGTTTGGTTGTACGAGGCCATCTCACGTTCGCCTTGGAGGACGTGGACCTCGACCGAGGGCTGATTGTCGTCGGCCGTGGTGAAGGTCTGTGACTTCTTGGTCGGGATCGTGGTGTTGCGCTCGATGATTCGCGTCATCACCCCGCCCTTGGTCTCGATGCCGAGCGACAGCGGCGTCACGTCGAGCAGCAGAATGTCCTTCACGTCGCCCTTCAACACGCCCGCCTGCACGGCCGCGCCGATGGCGACCACCTCGTCGGGGTTCACGCTCTTGTTGGGCTCTTTACCGGTGACCTTGATCACCAGGTCTTGGACCGCGGGAATCCGCGTCGAGCCCCCGACCATGATGACGTGGTCGATCTTGTCCAANNCGCGTGAGTTTGAGGTCCAGGTGCTTCGGGCCGTCGGCGGTGGCGGTTATAAAGGGCAGGTTGATCTGGGTCTCTTGCACGGCCGAGAGTTCGATCTTCGCTTTCTCCGAGGCCTCCTTAAGACGTTGCACGGCCATCTTGTCGGCCGAGAGGTCCACGCCTTCGGTGTCCTTAAAGGTCTTCACCAGCCACGCCATCACTTTGTCGTCCCAGTCGTCGCCCCCGAGGTGGGTGTCACCGTGGGTGGACTTGACTTCAAAGACACCGTCGGCGATCTCGAGGACCGAGACGTCAAAGGTCCCGCCGCCTAAGTCAAAGACCAACACGGTCTGCTCTTGGGGCCCCTTGTCGAGGCCGTAAGCCAGCGCCGCGGCGGTGGGCTCGTTCACGATACGCAGTACTTCGAGCCCGGCGATCTGACCCGCCTCTTTCGTCGCGGTGCGCTGGGCGTCGTTGAAGTACGCCGGCACCGTGATGACGGCTTCGGTCACGCTGTCACCGAGGTAGGCCTCGGCGTCACGCTTGAGCTTCTGCAAAATCCGTGCGGAGATCTCTTGCGCCGTGTACTTGGTGCCGTCGATGTCGACGCTCCAGTTCTCGCCCATGTGTCGCTTCACCGATCGAACGGTGCGATCGGGATTGGTTATTGCTTGACGTTTGGCGACTTCTCCCACCAACACTTCACCGGTCTTGGAAAAACCCACGACCGACGGGGTGGTGCGGCTGCCCTCGGCGTTGGGAATCACGACGGGCTCGCCCGCCTCCAACACGCTCACCACTGAGTTGGTGGTACCGAGGTCGATACCCACTGCCTTTGCCATGAAAACTCCTTATTCCTGTACCTGGCGGGGCCGGGCTGTCCGGCCCACCAGATTTCTCTGCAATCAGTCTACAGAGTTGAGTCCCCTCTTGTCAAGATAAATTACAAACAAGTTAACAACTAATGGCCATACCTGTATTTACAGCCAATTTCTCCCGCCCTCAAGCCAACTGAGGCAATTTGAGAGCCAGGTCTGCGTTCAAAGGAGTGGTGGCCTAGTTTCCTTTGACGAGTCTCCCCGCGTGTAACAGGTGGGTCCTACGTTACGAGCGTGGCCCAAAACAAACGGCGTTGTCGCACCTTTCGTTATCGCCTGCACCCGACATTTCGCCAAACCCAGGCCCTTCTGCGCCAGCTTGACTATCAGCGCGAACTCTACAACGCAGCACTCGAAGAGCGCGTCGTCGCGTGGAATTGGGAGCGACGCTCGGTCAATTACGTTGCGCAACGTCGCACCCTGACGGGTCTCAGTGACGTCCGACCTGAAGTCGTCGCTTCAGGCGTCACGTTGTGCCGCGGCACTCTTGAACGCCTCGATTGGGCCTTCGACGCGTTCTTTCGCCGTATGAAGAGTGGCGAGACGCCTGGGTTCCCACGATTCAAGTCAGCTGGCCGCTTTCACTCCCTTCAGTGGGAGGACAAAGGTGGCTGGAAGGTGAAAAACGAAGCCCGTCGACTTTACTTGCTCGGTATTGGAGAGATCAAGGCCAACTACCACCGCCCGCTTCTCGGTACGCCTAAGACCATCACGGTCAAGCGTGAGGGCGCTAAGTGGTGGGTCAGCGTGCACTGCGTGGACGTGCCCGCAGCACCGTTGGACACCACGAGCCGCGAGGTCGGTCTCGATCTCGGGATTGCCAACCTCGTTACCACAAGCGACGGCGAACTGATCGTTGGCGAGCACTTCGGTTCCCGAGCCCAGGCGCAACTCACGCTGGCCCAACAAAGACTCGCGACCAAGCAACGCGGGTCGAACCGACGCCGCCATCAAGTCGAAGTGGTGGCGCGACTTCACCGCAAGGTCGCTCAGCAACGTCGCAACGCCGCCCATCAATTGAGTCGGCGACTGGTGAACGACTACGACCTCATCGTGCTCGAAGACCTCGCCATTGTCAGCATGGTGCAGGCGCCCAAGGCGAAGCCCGATCCGGACGTCCCTGGCGCGTTCTTGCCGAATGGCGCTGCCGCGAAGGCCGGACTCAATCGTTCTATTCACGACGCGGGGTGGGGAACGGCGGAGTCAAGGAGTCATCGC
>PKXH01000085.1 GCA_003133405.1 Acidimicrobiaceae bacterium
GTTCCCCACCCCGCGTCGTGGATAGATCGGTTCAACCTGGCCTTGGCGGCGGCCCCATTCGGCAAGAACGCTCCGGGCACATCGGGATCAGGCTTTGCCTCGGGAGCCCGCACCATCTTTGTAATGGCAAGGTCCTCGAGCACAATGAGGTCGTAGTCGTTCACGAGCCGGCGACTCAACTGGTGGGCGGCGTTGTGACGTTGCTGGGCGACACTGCGGTGTAGTTGAGCGACCAACTCGACCTGACGCCGCCGCCGGTTCGACCCGCGTTGCTTTCTCGAGAGCAATCGCTGGGCTTCGGCCAAACGAGCCGTCGCCCGGGACCCGAAGTGTTCACCTACTACGAGCTCTCCGTCACTGAAAGCCACGACGTTGGTGACCCCGAGGTCGACGCCCACGTCGCGGCCCGTGGGACCAAGTGGCTGGGCCGGAACGTCGACGCAGCGCACGCTCAGCCACCACTTGGTGCCGACGCGTTTCACGGTGATGGCCTTGGGCGTGCCGGCGAGGGTGCGGTGGTAGTTGGTCTTCACCTCGCCGATCCCGAGCAAGTGGAGACGGCGATCGCTCTCTTTGATCTTCCAACCCGAATGGTCCTCCCACTGCAGGGAGTTAAAGCGCTGGGCGGACTTAAAGCGCGGAAAGCCCGGTGCGTCGCCGCGCTTCACCCGTCGGTAGAAGTCGGCAAAGGCCCGATCGAGGCGCTTTAGGGTGCCCCGGCACAACGTCACGCCCGAGGCGACGACCTCCGGGCGCACGTCCACGAGGCCGGTCAAGGTCCGGCACTGGTCGAGAAAGGAGACCGAGCGCCGCTCCCAGGCCCAGGCCCCACGACGCTCTTCGAGCGCGGCGTTGTAGAGCTCGCGTTGAAAGTCGAGTTGACGAAGAAGCGCCTGGGACTCCCGGAACGTCGGGTGCAGGCGGTAGTTAAAGGTCCGACAACGCGTCATGGTCCGAGGGTAGATGGCGAGTGTGACATTTAAGAGGCTTCAAACTAGGCCAATACCTAACGTCGCGATTGGTCTCTGCCGAGCGAGTCTTCTAGCAACGCCCTACGACCGCGCGAGGAAAGCCCTGACCACGCACCGCACTAATGGATCGGACCCGAACCGTCGCGCAGCGGGGTCATCGCGCCCTGCGCGCGACCGCTTCGCACCGCAATGATCTCGGCACAGATCGACACCGCCGTCTCTTCGGGTGTGCGCGCTCCCACGTCCAGTCCAATAGGGCTCATGAGGCGCGCCCGTAGATCATCTTCCGATGCTCCGGCCTCGAGGAGTCGCTCCCAGCGCTTGTCGTGCGTGCGGCGTGATCCCATCGCCCCGAGGTAGCCCACGTTGGTCGCGAGCGCGCCAATGATCGCCGGCACGTCGAACTTCGTATCGTGGGTGAGCACGCACACCGCGTCGCGCGGTCCGAGCGACGGTCCCACCTGCTCGAGATAACGGTCCGGCCAGTCCACCACCACTTCGTCGGCCTTTGGAAAACGAGCGCGCGTGGCGAATACTGGGCGCGCGTCACATACGGTGACGACGAAGCCGAGGACCTTGGCGACGTCGACCAGCGCCCGCGAGAAATCGACGGCTCCGAAGATGATTAATTTGGGCGGCGATACGAAAGATTCAACGAACACTTCGATCTCCTCGCGACGGGCCTCGCCGCGGGAGCCGTAGTGGCGGGTCCCCGAGACCCCGCGCTCGAGCATCGCGAGGGCGTCACGCGAGGCCACTCGGTCCAGTTCAGGCTCGCCCAACGTGCCCAGCACCGTGGCACCCGGACGAACCAGCAGTTTCGACGCGAGTGGGGTCAGTGCGGCAACTTCGTCGGCCACCCGCGTCACCAGCACTAGGCCCACCGGCTCACCCGAGAGCAAGGAGTGGCGAAGCTCTTGGTAGATCTCCCCACTCACCAGTCGAGCGGCTCCACCAAAAGGTGCACTGTTCCCCCGCACGTGAGCCCGACCGCGAAGGCCTGGTCGTCGGAGTAGCCAAAGCTGCAGCGTCGCGCGACGCCCGTCGCCAGCACTTCGAGCGCTTCAGTGACGACCGCCCCTTCGACGCAACCCCCCGAAACGGACCCCGCCACCTCGCCGTCCTCACTGACGGCCATGGTGGCTCCGGGATCGCGAGGACCGGATTGCTCCACGCCAATGACTCGGGCGATCGCCACGCGCTTGCCCTCGGCGAGCCAGTTGTCGACGGTCGACAAGATCTCTTTCATCGAGACATCACTTGAGCGAGTTGGTCGAACGCGTCGAGCGAGTGTCCCGAAAGGAACTCGTCGGTGAAGGGCAGCGCAGCCGCCATGCCTCGCACCAAGGGCTCATAGCCCGCCGAGGCCTTGAGCGGATTGACCCAGATCACCCGGTGCGCCACGTTGGCCAGTCGGGCCATCTGTGCCGCCAGCAGCGCAGGGTCGCCCCGATCCCAACCGTCGGAGATGATCACCACAATTGCGCCGCGCGCACTCCCCCCGAGACCCCAGGTCTCGTTGAACTCGCGCAAGCACTCACCGAGCCGGGTGCCGCCTTCGAGATCGGGCGCCGACGACGCCACTCGCGCCAATGCCGCGTCGGGGTCTCGCCACGAGAGTTGTCGGGTGACTCTCGTGCAACGAGTCCCCAATGTGAAGGCTTCGACACTGCGCTGGGCAAGAATCGTCGAATGAGCGAAGCGCAACGTGGCGCGCGCGTAGGAACTCATGGAACCCGACACGTCGAGCAGGAAGACCACTCGTCGAGGGCGAGTGCCCCGCACCCGACGGGCCAGTCGCACCGGATCGCCACCTTTGGCTAACGAGCGCTTGAGGGTTCGTCGCACGTCGAGCCTTCCTCGGCTCGAGTCGTGACTCGCCTCGAGACGTCGACCGCGCCGCATGGGCGCCCGGACCCGAAGTGTCGCCATGAGCCGATCCGATTCGGCGAGTTCGGCTTCACTGCACACGGCGAAGTCCTTGGTGCGCAATCTTTCGCTCGCGCTGTAGGCGACGGGCAGCGGCGGGCGTACCCGTTGGTCGAGGTGGGAATCCTCGCCACCGTCGTCGGGGGCGTCGTCGTTGTCGACGACCGCCGCTGGCCGGGCGACCGGTACTGGCGGTACCGTCGTGAGCCGCCCGCGCGGAGGGATCGGCGCGACGTGACCAAAGTACGCGCGAAAGGTCGCGGCGTAGGGCTCGATATCTTCCGCTCGTCGACAGAAGCAGGCCTGGCCCGCCCAAAAGACGTGCGACGGTTCATCAGTCCCGACCAGCGCCAGCGCTTCGGCGAAGTCAATGGTCGCACTCGGCGGCGCGTCGAGTCCGGCGCCGCGAAGGGAACGGGAGAAACCGGTCGCCAGCGCGGCTAAGTCAGTGGTCGCGAGGGCACTCATGTGCCGTACTCTAAAGCCCCGCTCACCAAATCCGTCAAACCCGCCGCGCGAACGCGCTCGGCGTCTTCGCGGTACTTGATGACGGCGCCCAGGGTGCGCTCGACCGTTCGCTCGTCGAGGTGGCTCGAACCGAGCACGGTGATCGCTTGCGCCCAGTCGATGGTCTCGGCGACGCCCGGCGGCTTATAGAGACCCCGTCGGCGTAGTTCGGCCACCACGGCCGATACCTCACGCGCAATCAGCTCCGTGGCTTCGGGCACCCGAAGTCGAACAATGGCGACCTCGCGCTCGAAACTCGGGTGCTCGACCCAGTGATACAGGCACCGACGCTTCAGCGCGTCGTGCACGTCGCGCGTTCGATTCGACGTCAGGATCACCACGGGCGGGCGCTGCGCGCGAAAGGTGCCGAGCTCGGGCACGGTCACCGTGAAGTCCGAGAGGATCTCCAAGAGATAGGCCTCGAACTCGTCGTCGGCCCGGTCAATCTCGTCGATTAACAAAATGGGCACCGGCCCGTCGCCCGCGGTGCCCGCAATTGCGCGCAGCAGCGGGCGGCGCACGAGGTACTCCTCGGAGTACAAAGAGTGCTCGAGTTCGCCCGGACGATCGGTGCCGGTGCCGGTGGTCTCGGCCGCGCGAAGGTGCAGCAACTGGCGCGAGTAGTCCCATTCGTAGACCGCCTGGGCGACGTCGATACCGTCGTAACACTGCAGGCGAACCAGCTCGCCCCCGGTCCACCGCGCCAGGACATTGGCGACTTCGGTCTTGCCCGCCCCCGCCTCACCTTCGAGCAGCAGTGGTCGACCCATGCGCAGGGCCAAGAAGAGCGACGTGGCGAGCGAATCGTCGGCCAAGTAACCGTGTTCGGCCAAAATCTCGGACATCTGCTCGGGCGAAGCAACGGCGAACGGCACGTTGGGGATCAGACGCCCACCTTCTCGAGCGCCCGACGAACGAGAACTTTCGCGACGTGCTGTCGGTACGCGACCGATCCGTTGAAGTCCGCCGCGGGGTCGGTACCTTCGCCCGCGAGTTGCGCCGCGTCGATCGCCTTCGCCCCCGACGTGACGGCCGCTTCCACCGCGCTGGCGCGCAGCGGCACCGGACCCATATTGATGAGACCGACCCCGACGCCGTCGCTCGTTTTCACCGCGACCGCGCCCACGATCGCCCAGTCCTGCGCCCGCTTCGTCAGTTTCTCGAATCCCCATTGGCCGCTGGAACGCGGCACGCGCACTTCAACCAGTACTTCCTCGGGCGTCAGGGCCACCTCGAAGAAACTGAGAAAGAAGTCCTTCGCGTCGATCTCTCGACGCCCGTTGGGTCCTTGGACCACGAGCGTGCCCCCGAGGGCCAGCAACACCGCCGGCAGATCCGACGCGGGGTCGCCGTGCGAGATCGATCCCCCGATCGTTCCGCGGTGGCGCACCTGAGGGTCACCGATCTGGCCCGCCACGTGCGCCAGCACCGGTGCACTGGCCAACGCGACGGGACTCTGGGCGATGTCGTGGTGACGGGTGAGCGCGCCGACGGCGACGTACTCCTTCTCTTCCTTCACGTAGCTGAGCTCGCGCAAACGACCGATGTCGATAAGCATCGCCGGCTGGGCCAGACGAAGTTTCATCAGGGGCAACAAAGAGTGGCCGCCGGCCAAAAGCTTGGCGTCCTCGCCGTGCTCGCTCAAAAGTCCAATCGCTTCATCGACTGATCCGGCGCGAACGTAGTCAAAGCTCGCCGGGATCATCGGTGCATCTCCGGAGATCGACTGGCGACCAGCGCCGACGCCACGATGTTGTGATACCCGGTGCAACGACAGAGGTTGCCCTCGAGGCCGACGCGAACGTCCTCTTCGGTGGGCTCAGGGTTCTCTTTCAGCAGCGACGTGATCGCCATCACCATGCCCGGCGTGCAGTAGCCGCACTGCAACCCGTGGCACTCCTGGAACGCCGCCTGGACCGGATGCAGCGTGCCGTCCTCGTGGGCCATTCCTTCAATCGTGGTGATGTCGTCGCCCGCCGCCTGCGCGGCGAGCACGGTGCACGACTTCACCGACTCTCCGTTGAGCAGCACCGTGCACGCGCCGCACGACGTCGTGTCACAGCCAATGTTGGTCCCCGTGAGTCCGACCGCGTCGCGCAGGTAGTCCACGAGCAGCGTGCGCGCCGCCACGTCGTGGGACTCGGGGGTCCCGTTGACCGTCATATCGACCTTCATCTCAACGTCCTTTCTTCCCGGCGTCGTTGCCCGGCGCCGCTTCGTTGATCGCGTTCCAGACTCGTATCGGCGTGGTGGGCATATCGACGTGGCGCACCCCTAAGTGCGCCACGGCGTCACAGACCGCGTTGTGCAGCGCGGGCGCCGAGCCAATCGTTCCCGACTCGCCGATGCCCTTGGCCCCCAGGGCGTTGATCGGTGTCGGGGTTTCGGTGAAACGAGTTTCGAAGCTGGGCAGCTCGGTCGCCGAGATGAAGGAGTAGTCGGCGAACGTCGAAGTGAGCGGGTTGCCGTCGAGGTCATAGACGACCTCTTCCATCAGCGCCTGGGCCACACCCTGGGCAATGCCGCCGTGCACCTGACCTTCGGCGAGCAAGGGGTTGATGATCCNNGCCAAAGGGATACGTCGGACCGGGCGACGCGAGGTCGACTTCGGCGAAGAGCGGGTTGCCGTCCTTGGCGACCGCGGCCTTGGCCAACTCGCCCCAACTCTTCGACACCGCCGGCGTACCCACCACGTGGAAGCTCCCGCTGGACTTGTCCAGCTCGATGTCCTCACGGTCGGCTTCGAAGAGATCGGCCGCGAGGTCCTTCGCTTTTTCGACCACGTCCACCGCGGCCTGGTTGACGGCGGCGCCGCCAATTTGCAACGAGCGCGACGCCATCGTGCCCGCTCCTCGGGGCACGATGTCGGTGTCGCCGTGAATGACTTCAATATCCTCGATCGGCACGCCCAGTTGCTCGGCGACGAGCATCGACCACGCCGTGACGTGTCCTTGGCCGTGGGGCGAGGTGCCGGTGCGAACGATGACCTTGCCGTCGGGTCGAACTTCCACGGCCCCGAACTCCCCGTCGGGCATTCCGTTGGTGATCTCCACGTAACACGACAGGCCAATGCCCAACTGGCGGGCATCGCCCGACGCCCGACGACGAGACTGCTCGGCGCGCAGCTCGTCGTAGCCCGCGACCTCGAGGGCGAGATCGAGCGCGCGGTGGTAGTCGCCCACGTCGTAGACCGTCTCGGTCGGAGTCGTATAGGGAAACTCATCCTTACCAATCAGATTGCGACGTCGCAGCTCCGCGGGATCCATTTCGATTTCGCGTGCGAACACGTCCATGATTCGCTCGATGGCCGCGGTCGCCTCGGGTCGTCCCGCACCGCGGTAGGCCGTGGTCGCCGTTGAGTTCGTCACGACCGAGACGCTGCCGAACTCGGCCTTGGGGATCTTGTACGGCCCCGAGGTCATGACCCGGGTGAAGAGGGGAAGTATCGCGCCGAGACTGGGGTAGGCGCCGCTGTCTTGGATCACGTCGATGCGGTACGCCGTCACGGCGCCCTCACGGGTTCCGCCCATGCGCACGTGTTGGAGCTGTGCGCGACCGTGGCCCAGCCCGAGCATGCTCTCGGAGCGCGTTTCGGTCCAGCGCACCGGGCGGCCGAGCTGCAGGGCGCACCATCCAACCACGATGTCTTCGGGATAGACCGACGCCTTGGCGCCGAACCCTCCGCCCACGTCTGGCGTCACGACGTGCACTTTGTCCACCTCGAGACCGAGGAAGCCCACGAGGGCGTCGCGCACGCCGTGGGGCGCTTGGGTCGCGGAACTGAACTCCAATCGGCCGTCTTTGGTCATGTGACCGGCCGCCGAACGACCCTCCATCGGGCACGGCGCGACTCGTTGATTGACCAAGGTGAGTTCGACCACGACCTCGCAGTCGTCGAAGAGTGTGTCGTCACCGCCGAAGTCGAGCATGAACGAGGTGTTGGTGCCCGCGTCGGGAAAGAGAAGCGTCTCGTCCTTTCTGGCCTCAGCCGGATCAATGACCACCGTTAGCGGGTCGTACTCCACCACCACCGCTTCGAGCGCGTCCGCCGCAATCTCGCGCGATTCGGCGACGATAGCGACGATGGGCTCGCCCACGTAACGCACCGTTCCCGAGGCGAGCATCGGCGCCGTCATCGCTTCGTTGGTCATGCCCATGATCGTCGGCATTCGGGCCATCCCGAGGTCTTCGTTCGTGTAGACCGCAACGACGCCGGGCATGGCCTTCGCCCCCGAGGTGTCGACCGACACAATTTTCGCGTGGGCCATGCTGGAACGTACGAAGCTCACATGGACCGAACCGGGCAGATCGAGGTCGGCCACGTAGGTCCCCCCCACCGTGAGGAACTTGGGGTCCTCCCGCCGTACTACGCGATTGCCGAGAATGCTCATGGGCCAGACCTTTCGTTGGTCGTCGTGCCTACCGATGCGTGCCCCTGCTCGGATCTCCCCGAAGGCACTTTCGGGGAGATTAGCAGCGGTGAGGAGTTAACGCTTTGGTTTGCCTCTCGAAGTGCTGAAGGTACCCCGTCTTCCTCGCCACTCACCGAAAGTGGACCGTCGCTACCAACAGTTGAGGTAGAAAAGTGGCGCTCACGACCAGCTCGAAGGTGACGACGTTCCTGGGGTCGTCTACCCTCGGCCGTCGAGGGGCCGCTACTAAATGGGATCAAGTACAAAGTCAAAGCCCGTCTCACCTGTTGAGAAATCCACGACGAGTGAATCGCGTACGCCGAACACCGCGTCCGCGCCGAGGTGTGGCGACGCGGCGTCAAAGACGTGGGTGATCACCGTCTTGTAGCCCGGGCGCGACACCATGAAGTGCGTGTGGGCGGGGCGCCACGACAGCCGGCCCGTCGCGCGCAGCATCTTGCCGACGGGGCCGTCGGTCGGGATCTGGTAGTCAACGGGCACGGTGGAACGCACCTGGAATCGCCCGTCATCGCCGGTGCGAAAGACGCCGCGATGGCTCATCGGTTCGATGGCGGGATCTTGGACGTCGTAGAGTCCCTCGGGCGTTACCTGCCAGACGTCCAGTGTTGCGTCGGAGAGCGGTTCTCCGCCGGCCGTGCGCACCACCCCGGAAATAACGATCTCCACGCCGTTCGAACCTTCGGGCGCGATCGATTCGCCCATGGCCCGTTCGGGCGCACCCGGTACGTAGAAGGGTCCGAGCACGGTAGCTTCGGTCGCGCCGTCGGACGAGTCTTGATTGACCATCTCAACCAGCATCGAGACACCGAGCGTGTCTGAGAGGAGGATGAACTCTTGACGGCGGTCGTCGCATTTATGTCCCGTGGCGGTGAGGAATTCGATTCCACTCATCCACTCCTCGCGCGTGAGGCCGGTCTCCACCACGAACGCGTGCAGGTGGGTCACCAGCGAACGAATGACTTGCGTGAGTCGAGGGTTCGCGGCCTCGTCGAAGCTTTCGAGCACGTCGGTGAGGTGTTGGTCGACAGTGAAGACCGGACTCATCTGAAATTCCTTTCCTTAGGGGTTGGACTCAGCGAAGCGTGACGCGTCGGGCGGCGCGCCGACGAAGGCCGCCTGGAGGAAGTCGCGAGCCTGCAACTCGTTCAGCGGACGTACGTTTTGGCGCGACGCGGCCACGACGAGCGTCGCGGCGCGGTCGATCCCGTCGGCCGGCATACCGATTTCGGCCAGGCTCTTAGGCGCGTTGATGCGCCGGGCGAGATCGTAGACCGCGGTCGCCGCGTCGCCACCGAGTACCTCGCTCATACGCGCGTACGCGTCGGCGATGGCCGGCTTGTTAAAGGCGAGCGCGTAGGGAAGCACGACCGCGTTCATCTGGCCGTGATCGAGATTGAACAATCCCCCGAGCACGTGGTTCGTTCGGTGGTGCAAATCGGTGCCGGCGACGGCGAGCGTCGCGCCGGCGAGGTAGGCGCCGTAGAGCACGTGGGAACGCTCCGCCAGGTCATCCGGGGCGGCGCACATCAAGGGGAGGTGCACCGAGAGAACGCGCACGGCCTCGAGAGCCATTAACGCGGTGACGGGATTCGTCCCCTTGGCGTAGAGGCCCTCGGTCGCGTGCGCCAGAGCGTTCATCGCGCTGGGTCCGGCGATCTCGACGGGCAGCCCGATGGTCAACTCGGGGTCGTAAATGACGGTCGCGGGCAGCGCTCGAAGGTCGCGGCCTGTTCGCTTCTCACCGCCCTCGCTGATACCCCAGATCGGCGTCAACTCCGAACCGGCGTAGGTCGTGGGCACGCACAGTTGGGGCGTCGCAAGTTCCAGGGCCACGGCCTTGGAAAAGCCGGTCGCCGAGCCGCCGCCCATGCTCACGGTGGCGTCGACTCTGAACTCGCGGGCCAACGACACGGCGACGGACGCCTTGGCCCGAGGCACGTGTTGGACGACATCGGTGTAGCTTGCGACGCAAAGGTCACCCAAGATCTCGCGAAACTCGTGGAGTCGCTCCTTGTCGTGGGAATCAGCGATGAGCAGGACCCGCGAAGCCCCCAGGCGACGCACTTCGTCGGCTAACTCGCGTCGCCTCCCCGAGCCGAAGACGACGCGCCCCGGGAGGGCGTCGTAGTCAAAGGACATCACGCTGTTCGATCCAAGTTCGCCGGCGCTATCTCAGTTGGCACGCGAGTACCAGGGGGGAATCGTCGCGTCAACATTCAACCAGACGGACTTCGCTTCGGTGTACTCACGCATTGCGTCAAAGCCCATCTCGCGCCCGTAGCCGGAACGTCGCACGCCGCCAAAGGGCGAGGCCGGGTGTACTCGTTTGTAGCAGTTGATCCACACCATGCCACTACGAAGGGCGCCGGCTACTCGATGCGCTCGGGCGAGGTCGCGCGTCCACAGTCCGGCGCCCAGGCCGTAGTCCGTGGCATTGGCAATCTCGAGGGCCTCCGCTTCGTCGCGAAACGACGTCACCGTCACAAAGGGCCCGAAGACCTCCTCGTGGCACACACGTGAGGAAGGGTTCGCGCGCACAACGGTGGGCTCGACGTAGTAGCCGGCCGCCAAGTCAGGGTTCTTCGGTGGCGCTCCTCCGGTGAGGACCTCACCGCCCTCCTCGACCGCAAGAGCGACGTAGTCCAGTACTCGGTCACGGTGCAGGGCTGAGGTGAGCGGGCCCATCTCGGTATCGCTGGACAAGGGATCGCCGAGTCTGATCGACGACGCGAGCGCGACGAAACGCTCAACGAACTCGTCGTAGACGCTCTGGTGCACGAGCAGCCTCGAGCCAGCGATGCAGGCCTGGCCCTGGTTATGGAAGATCGCGAAGGCCGATCCGTTGACCGCGGCGGTGAGGTCGGCGTCGTCAAAGACGATATTGGCACCCTTGCCACCGAGTTCGAGTTGCAACCGCTTGAGGTTGCCGGCCGACGCCTCGACGACGCTGCGTCCCGTGCGCGTCGAGCCCGTGAAGCTGACCTTAGCCACGCCCGAATGAGCAACGAGGTGGGCACCGGCACGCGCGCCGTAGCCGGGCACCACGTTCACGACGCCGTCGGGGATACCAACGTCGTCAAACAGTTCACACAGTCGCAGGGTGCTCAGGGGGACCAGTTCAGAGGGTTTCATCACCACGGTGTTGCCCGCAGCGAGCGCCGGACCTAGCTTCCAGCCACAGAACATCAAGGGGAAGTTCCAGGGCACGATCTGTCCCACGACCCCGATGGGCTCTCGCAGCACGTAGTTGAGAAATCCTGCGTCGACCGGGGGCAGATTACCTTCGAACTTGTCGGCCATACCCCCGAAGTAACGAAACGTCGCGGCGGCGCGCGGAACGTCGAGCAACGTGGTGTCGTGGATCGGATGACCGGTATCGAGGGTTTCAAGTTGGGCGAATTCGTCGGTGTGGGCTTCAATGGCGTCCGCCAGACGAAGCAACCGACGTCCCCGTTCGCTCGCGGCGAGCGACGACCAGGCGGGGAACGCCCGCGTCGCGGCTTCGACGGCGCGATCGACATCGGCCTCGCCGGCCTCGGCGACCTTCGCGAGCACCGTACCGTTATGAGGATTCAAAACATCGAGGGTCGCCCCGTCGAGCGCTTCAGTCGATGTCCCGTCGATGAACAGCCCGTAATGCCCCGCCACTTAGAACTCTACGGGTACGTTCGGTGTCTCACCTCGGGCGATCATCCCGGGAAGCGCCGCCGAGTTGTTCTCCCATACGAGTAGCATCGAGCGCTTGGGTGAAAAACCCTGGTGACGAATATCGGCCGGCATTGCCGCGCAGTCACCGGCTTTCATGACGACGTTGGCGCGCGGCCGGCCCGTCTCGCGGTCGGCCACTTCCCAGATGATCTCGTCCGAGAGCTGAATGAACCACTCGACGCGGTCGTTGCCGTGGATGATCGGCAGAATGAACTCCTCGGTCGTGGGACAGTACAAACTGTCCTTGCACACCGAAACCACCGAGGGATTCCACGTGACGTCGCTGCGCGAGAGGTACTTGAAAAGACTAAAGGCGGACACTTCGTTCTCATAGCCCGGCTCAACCTTCACCTCGGGTTCGCTCTGATCGACGTCAGCGAACATCCGATTAACGGTGTAACCCGACTCGTCAGAACGCAACAGCTCGTCATCCGGCATCCCAATCATCCGCTTGGCCGTCACGCGCGTTCTGGTCACCGCGGCAAAGTTGTTGCCGGCCTTGTCGCCGTAGGCCGACCCCGTCTCCTGGGGCGCGGCGAAGGGGTCAAAGGACTCGTTCACCCAGTCACCCAGCATCGCTTCGAAGGTCGCCTTGATCTCGTCGTGAGGAAAATTCTCGAGATGATCGATCTCCGCCTTGCGGTAGTCCTCATTGAAGCGACCGGCGAACAGGTCGACGTCGCCGTAGTGGTTAACCGTGCCAATCACTGAGTCGAAATTGACTGTCCCGTAAAAGAAATTCCACGCGATGTCGCGCATCAGGGCTTTCAAGAACGGCTCGACCGCCATGACGTGTCGACCGGTCGGCCAATCGATATGGACAAAGTGCTCATCTCGTCGGAAATTGAACTCGCCCAGGGAGTATGAGCGGTAGCCCTGCTCGTTGGGCTCAGTGACCTTCACCTCTTGGGGTTGCGACGTCGCCATATCTTCCTCGTTTTCGCTTAGTGCTTCTGGCAGATGTCGGACCAGCGTTGGACCGTGTCGGGGCCGAGAATCGTCTGGAGTAGCACCACCGAGGCGTCGCGGGCGCTCATGCGATAGCAACGGTTGGCTGGCAAGAGGGACAGGTGGCCACGCTTCGCCACGATCTGTCCCATCTTTCGGCCCGCCGGTTCGCCGTCAACGACTACCGATCCAGTGCTATTGGAGTTGGCCGTTACGGAGTCCGGGTCGAGAAGGTCGATTGTCACCTGACCATCCATCACCAGGGCGAACTCGTCGTGCGGGGCAATCCGCCACGGCGACACTCCCTCAGCCCGGATCGCCTCAATCACGTATTCCATGTTCTTAGCAACGGCCACCTTCTCCCACGGCTTTGAACGACTGGCCACCTCGAATAGGTTTGAAAAGACGTAGTTTTGCGGAGAGTCATTGATGACCTCGACGCCACCCTTTTCGTAATTGGTCAGCGAACCAAAGACGGTTTTGTACTCAGTCATCCCCATACCCCCCGCGAAGTAAAGAAGTAAGATGTTCGTTGTGCGAACACTTGTTCCACGGGCACATTATATAGCACTCGCGCTGAGGGGGTCTAGTGGAGGTAAGGAGTCGCGACTTTGTGCAATCGCTCGAGCGGGGATTGGCGGTCATCCGATCCTTTAGTGAAGACTCGTCGCGCCAAACGCTGAGCGACGTGGCGCGACGCACCGGGTACAGCAGAGCGGCCTGTCGACGTTTACTGCACACCCTCGAAGAATTGGACTACGTCGGAATCGACGGACGTGACTTCTATCTCCGCCCGCACATTCTCGACATTGGTTACTCCTACCTTTCGTCCTTGCCGTTTCGACGCATCGTTGAGCCGTTCGTTGAGGAACTCAGTAGTGAAGTCAAAGAGTCTGTGTCGGTTTCGGTGCTGGATGGTGGCGACGTGGTCTACGTGAGTCGCGTCGCCACGTCGAGGATCATGACGGTGTCGATTAGCGTCGGCAATCGCCTCCCCGCCTATTGCACGTCCATGGGGCGCGCACTTCTCGCCGCCATGCCGCTCGAAGAACAGCGTCGCCACCTTGCCCAGACGCCTCTGACGGCCCTGACGAAATTCACCCGAACCGACGAGAACGTCATTTTGGCCGAGCTCGTGAAGGTCGCCAAGCAAGGTTGGGCCATCAATGACCAGGAACTCGAGGTAGGACTGCGTTCCGTGGCCGCACCGATCGTCGACGCCTCACATCGCACGGTGGCCGCCATGAACATCTCGACCCACGTCGGACGGACGAATCTACGGGAGTTACGGGAGAAAATGGTGCCGGCCCTGCTCGCCACGACCCAGCGCGTGAACGCACTGCTGACGAAGCGTTAACTGAAGCGGCGCACCAGATGAGGAGAATAATTGTTCGCAGGGAGAACAGTCGTCCGGATAATCTGACGTGGGTCGTAGACGGGAGAGGATGTGGCTGAGTTCTTAACGTTGCAGTCCGCCGTGGCGACGTACGTTCACGACGGCGATGTTGTGGCGCTCGAGGGGTTTACCCACCTCATCCCCTTCGCGGCGGGACACGAAATCATTCGACAGCGACGCCGTGATCTCACTCTCGTGCGACTCACGCCCGATCTGATATGCGACCAGTTGATCGGTGCGGGGTGTGCTCGCAAACTGGTCTTCTCCTGGGGCGGCAATCCCGGGGTCGGTTCTCTCCACCGCTTTCGTGACGCCGTCGAGCACGATTGGCCCCACGCCTTAGAACTCGACGAGCATACCCACGCGGGTCTCGCGAATCGCTTTGTCGCGGGCGCCTCAGGCCTGCCGTTTGCCGTACTGCGCGCCTACGCCGGCACAGACGTCGCGGCGCAGAGCTCATCCATTGCCAGCGTCACGTGCCCCTTTACCGGTGAGGTACTCGCCGCCGTCGCTGCCCTTCGGCCCGACGTCACCGTCATCCACGCCCAACAGGCCGATCGAGCGGGCAACGTGCGACTTTGGGGCATTACCGGGGTACAGAAGGAGTCCGTGTTGGCCGCGACGCGTTCGATCGTGACGGTTGAAGAGATCGTCGACGACTTTCACGACGACCGAAACGCTGTGTTCTTGCCGTCGTGGACAGTGACGGCCATTGCGCACGTTCCGGGAGGTTGCTACCCGTCCTACGCCGCGGGTTACTCCGAGCGGGACAACGACTACTACGAAGCGTGGGACGACCTCAGTCGGGACCGCCAGGTCTTCGAGGACTGGCTCGAGCACCAGGTGTACGAACAGGCGCGTGCGCGATGAGCGTGTTCAGTACCGACGAGATTATGACCATCGCCGCGTCGCGCGAGTTGGCGGGCGCGCGCAGTTGCTTCGTCGGAATAGGGTTGCCGAGCGTCGCCGCCAACCTGGCGCGCTCGCTGCACGCGCCCGGCCTGGTGTTGGTCTACGAATCCGGAACGATTGGCGCGAAACCGACGCGCCTTCCACTGTCGATCGGCGATGGGGAGCTCGCTCGCACCGCCGACGTGGTGGTCTCGGTGCCCGAGATCTTCAACTACTGGCTTCAGCCAGGACGCATCGACGTGGGCATGCTTAGTGCGGCCCAGATTGACCGGTTCGCGAACCTCAACACGACGGTCATCGGTTCGTACGATCAGCCCGAGGTCCGTCTGCCCGGTGCCGGCGGCGCCCCGGAGATCGCCTCCGCGTGTCCTCGCGTCATCATCGTGATGCGCCAGTCGAAGAAGACCTTTGTTGACAAACTTGATTACCGCACGACGGTCGGCTTCGGCGACGGCGCGGGAGCGCGCTCGCGCCTGGGGATGCCCGGTGCCGGACCATGCGTGTTGATCAGCGACCTAGGAATCTTTCGTCCTGATCCACGGACCTTCGAGATGACGCTCACCGCGTTACACCCGGGCGCCACCGTCATGGGCGTCCGCGACGCGACCGGCTGGGACTTAGCAGTGAGCGGCGACCTCGTCGAGACGCTCGCGCCAACCGACGAGGAGTTGGAGCACCTGCGCCGTCTGCACGCGAACTCGAAGGCCAAAGCGACAGACTGAATTGGCGTCAATGCCGTGGAGCGGCAGTTCTACGGTGTGGCCGTCGTTCTCGAAGCGAGTTACGAACTAACTTGACTTTCACCACGGGCGAACCGATAATGGGTCCGTTACTTGGCATATGTGTTCGTTATGCGAACACTCGGAAACGGGGGAGATTATGGCTGAAGCAAGCAAGGCGATCCAGCGACACCATCACATCACGCTGTGCGTCGGTGGGGCTCAGGAAGACTACGACTTTCACACCCAGGTCTTAGGCCTGAAAAGTGTGAAGAAAACGGCTCTGTACGACGGCGACGTTCCGATCTATCACCTCTATTACGGCAACGACGTCGGCCTCGAGTCCACGTTGGTCACGACGTTTCCGATGCGTCAGTCCGGGCGCATGGGCAAGCAGGGGGTGAACCAAACGAAGGTGCTGATGCTCACAATTCTTGAGACGGCGGTCGGTTACTGGCGTGACCGTCTACGCGATCACGGATTCGACGTCGAAGAAGTTGAGGTCTTTGGAGAAAAGCACCTCAAGTTCAAGCACCCCTGCGGCATCGAGTACGAATTGGTTGGCGTGGCGAACGACCCGCGTCAGCCCTACTCGACTGGCCCCGTGCCCCAAGAGTTCGGGATACATGGCACCCACGGCATCACGGTGTCGGTGCTCGATCTGGGGCTTTCGGCCGACTTCATGAGTGAAGGGTGGGGCGGGCGCCTCACTTTGGAAGAGGGCGACCGAGCACGATTTGAAGTCGGGGCAGGAGGTCCAGGAGCGATCGTCGACTTCTTGGCCGAGCCGGGTCGACCCCAGGCCGGCTGGATGTACGGCGAAGGCATCGTGCACCACACCGCCTTCCAGGTCGAGGACTTCAACACTCAAGACGAGGTGAAGCACTCGCTCGTCGGGATGGGATTCACCGACGTGTCGGACCGTAAGGACCGCGGCTACTTCGATTCGGTGTACGTACGCACGCCGGGCGGGGCGATGTTCGAGGCCACGGTCTCGAAGCCCACTGGATTCCTCATCGACGAGTCCTTTGACGAGCTCGGCATGAGTCTGCAAGTGCCGCCGGTCTTCTCGGACAAGCGCGACTTTCTGATTGGCTACCTCGAGCCGCTGCAGTTCTCTCGCTAGCCCCTTGTCCGAGTTCGAGATGATCGGCACCGACGCGGAGAGTTGCGCGGCGTCGAATCCGCACTTTGAACGCGACCTCGTCTACGTGGGCGCTCCGGTGAGCGACTCGCCGCTCACCGTGGTGTTGGTGCACGGTCGCGGCCTCAACCCCGAATACATGATCGAGAACGTCTACGAGCACCTTGACCGATCGGATCTGTCATACGTGCTGCCAGCGGCCGAGGGCGATACCTGGTACCCCGGGTCGTTCTTGGCACCCCTCGAGCAGAATGAGCCGCGTCTCAGTTTCGCCCTGGAAAGACTTCGCGCGGTCCACGTCACGTTGGCCCGATTCGGCCGAGCGGACACCGAGATCGTATGGATGGGATTCTCCCAGGGCGCCTGCCTCAGCTGTGAGTACGTCGCGCGCGCCAAGGTACGAATGGGCGCGCTGGTGGCCTTCACCGGCGGCTTGATAGGGCCCGACGAGCCCACGCTCACGCGACCGGAAAACCAGGCCGGCATGCCGGTCCTACTTACGGTCTCGGACACCGACCCTCACGTTCCGGTCACTCGCGTCAATGAGACGGCCGAGATCTTCCGAGCCGCGGACGCCGACGTCGCCGTCGTAATCTCGCACGCCACCGATCACGTCGTGACCGAAGGGGCGATCACGCTCGGTCGAGAACTACTCGAGCGTGTCGCCCCTCGGCACTAGGCGCAAACCTTGCTAGAAGCTAAGCCGCCCGAAGCAACGCGTCGTCCGCGGGTAGCGGGTTGTAGACCGCGCCGAGGTTGACCCCGAAGATGAGATGCCACAGGTAGATGGCGAAGATTGTCTTCCAGGTCTCGCCAAAGGCGCCCAAGTGGTACGAGGCGTAGTAGACGTACGGTACCAAGAACCCGGCGCTAATCGTCGCGAGGACCATACTAAAAATGATCGCTTTGCTCATGTTCATGGCCGTCGACACCACCTTGCCCATGATCGGGAAGAGGAAGAAGGCGAAGATAATCGCGAACACGATGCAGTCGATCTCGTGAATCCATAGTCCGATCACCCACTGCTCGATGACCGATCCAGTGGGATCGATGACGGCCCCATTGGCGAGCGGCCAGTCAAGATTCGGCAGGCCCACCCCGCTGAACCAACTTCCCCAAACAGTTGCTAACTGACCGGCGACGATGCCCGCCAGGACTGCACCACCGAGCGGGTGACGAGTCACCCAAACTCGGAGCCGCTTTCCAGCGTTCAGTCCGCCCAGATTCTCATATCCAACACTCATTCAATCCCCCTAATCTTGTCGAAGCGCGTGTTCGCATAACGCACACTCGATTGCTATGCGTTCATACCCTTGCAGGTCTCGCCTCGTTCGTCAAGTGATTGCACTGCCTCTTTTAGTCCGGTGATAACCGACCTCGTACCGGTCCCTGGAGCGGCGTGCGTGCCTAACCAAACAACCAAGTGCAGCGATGACCCCGTGAACGGCCTTACAACGCATCAGGGTGGAAAACATTGACGGTGAGTCGGTGATGTCTCGATTACGACGTTCCGACCGGACCACATGGCCCACGGTCCGGGTAGTCCCGAGGTGCCGGGATCGAGTTCCGAATAGCCAGCGTGGCTGTCTAGAGAACCTCCGCTGTTTAGATGCCAATGCGCTGGGCGAGCAGTTCGCGATGGTACGACGCGTCGCCAAAGAGCAGCTCGGAGGACTTGGCCCGCTTGAAGTAGAGGTGCGCCGGGTGCTCCCAGGTGAACCCGATGCCCCCGTGGATCTGGATGCTCTCGGCGGCGGCGTGGAAGTAGGCCTCCGAGCAGTACGACTTGGCGAGGCTCGCCACGACCGGCAGCTCATCACTGTCCTCGGCCGCGACCCAACCGGCGTAGTACGCCGCCGAGCGGGCGGACTCCACTTCCATGAGCATGTCGGCGCACTTGTGCTTGATGGCTTGGAAACTCCCAATGGGCTGGCCGAACTGCTCGCGGTCCTTCGCGTACTGCACCGTTAAGTCCAACACCTGTTGGGCGCCACCGACCTGTTCGGCCGCCAAGGCAACCGCGGCGAGGTACAGCGTCTTTGCCAGCGCCGGCCATCCCACACCCTCCGCGCCAACCAGTCGAGCCGGCGTCTTGGCAAAGGCGAGCGTGGCCTGCTTACGCGTTTGGTCCAACGTCGCTTGAGCGGTCGCGACGAACCCAGTGGCTCCTTTGTCCACCGCGAATATCGACACCCCGGCCTTGGTTCTAGCAGCGACCAGCACCAGGTCGGCGAGGTGACCATCGGTCACGAAGCTCTTTTCCCCACTGAGCAACCAGCCGCTCTTCGATTTCGTCGCGGCCATGGTCACTGCGGATTCTTCCCAGCGGCCCGTCGCTTCGGCCAACGCGACCGTGCCGATTTTCTCGCCACTCGCCAGTGTGGGCAGGTAGTCGGCCTTGGCCGACTCGTCACCTGACGCCAACAAAAGATTGGCCGCGAGGGCCACGGTCGAGAAGTAGGGGGAACACAACAGGGCCCGGCCCATCTCTTCGAACACGACGGTCAACTCCACGTAGCCAAAGCCCGAACCGCCGTACTGCTCGGGGATGGCCATCCCTGCCAGGCCCATCTGCTCCGTCATCTGCTGCCAGACGGCCGGGTCGTAGCCGTCAACGGTCTCCATCAGTCGGCGGACCTCGATCTCGGGGGACTTGTCCTCCAAGAACTTCCGTACCGACTTACGCAACTCGTCTTGTTCCACGCTGAAAGCGAAGATCACCTCAGACCCCCCAACGACCTATGTGTGCAACAACGCAATCCCGCGATAGTACCGCCGTTCAAGCGACGCCCGATCCTCTCCACTGTGAGTCAACCCGGTGTCGGTTCTGTGCTCTCGCGTTGATGCAGATGTCGCCAAGAACAACGCGACGCGTTCGATGAATTCCCGTTGGGCCGACGCTTCGTCCCAGATGTACACTTTGGCTCGGCTTGAAGCCAACACGACACGGGGGTAGGGGCGTGCGACTCGAGGAAACAGTGCGCGGCGCGGCCCACCGCGAGGTGGTGGATCGGATGAGGGCCTTCTTCGGTGGCAAATCGGTGGTCTTAATTGGTGCCACTGATCGTTCGCCGTGGTCGATCTGGACCCACGCAAACCTTCGCCAGTACTCCCCCGACGCGGTGGTGCACGTCGTACATCCCCATCACGAAGAGGTTCACGGTCAAGCGGTGTTGAAGTCGCTCAAGGCTCTCGACGAGCCGGTGGACCTCGCGTACATCATGGTCCCGACCTCCGCCGTACTAGAGGTGATGAACGAGGTGGCCGACGCCGGAATCACCAACGTGGTGATACTCACCGCGGGTTTTGGCGAGGCCGGCGCCGAAGGCGCCGAACTCGAGTCCCGACTCGTGGACCTTGCTCATACCCGAGGACTGACGGTGCTCGGACCGAACGGCAATGGGTTTATCAACGCGGCCGGTGGTCTGACGCCTTACAGCTTGCTCATTACACCGCCCCTCGAAGTCGGTCCCGTGGGTATCGTCCTGCAGTCCGGCGGTCTGGCCAGTGCCGTCCTCGCCGGCGCGCAGGCGCGCGGCATTGGGATCAGCCTGCTCGTCTCAACTGGCAATGAAGCGCTGACCTCGGCGTCGGACATCATGCGGTACTTGATTGAGGACGACCAGACGAAGGTCATCGCCGCCTTCATAGAGTCCGTGCGCCAACCCGATGAGTTCCGCGAGGTCTGCGAACTCGCACTCATAGCGGGCAAGCCAATCGTCGCGCTCAAGACGGGCCGATCGGAGGCGGGCGCCAAGGCGGCCCTGGCGCACACCGGCGCGCTGGCCGGTGATGACCGAGTGGTCGACGCCGCGTTTCGTCAGTTGGGCGTGATTCGCGTCAACACCTTGGAAGAACTGTTGTCCACGGCGGGCTATCTCGGTCACCACCTCGAGATCCGCGGCCGACGCATCGCCGCGATCACGCCTTCGGGTGGCGCGTGCGACTTGCTCGCGGACCTGGCGTCAGAGGAGCAGCTCGAGTTCCCCGAGTTTCCACCCGACACGCTGGCGGAGTTGGGTCGACTTTTGCCGTCGTTTTCCAACCCCCAAAACCCCCTCGACGTCACCGGGTACATAGTGATGGACCCAAGGATCGCACTTCAGTCATTGGAGATCGTCGGGCGTGACGTGGCCGGTAACTATGACATGGTGCTCTACACCGCGACCATTCCGCGCGCTGAGCCGCCCAACCCGGCCATGGTCGAGGAGCGAATGAACGCCTTGGCCGAGGCCAGTAAAGCCTTGGCCGTGCCACTTATTCTTCAATCCCTGATCAGTTTGGACGTGACCCCCTACTCTCACAAGTTGCTCGGGGACCGAGGGTTGTATCTGCTCAGCGGCATCGAACCGGGGATGAGGGCCATCGGCCACGGCGCGAGGTACCACGACCGGCGAGATCGCTGGCTCGCGGTGGGGCCGCCCATTACGACACCAACCATTGAGGTCCCCGCCGGTGCCCAAGGCGTGTGGCCAGAACATATGGTCCGAGGACTGCTCGAAGCGCACGGCATTCCAGTCGCGCCGGCGCGGTTGGCCACGTCGGCGCAGGAAGCGAAGGCCTTCGCGGAAGAGTTCGGTGGACCCGTCGCCATGAAAGTTGCCTCCTCGGCGCTCGCGCACAAGTCGGACATCGGCGGGGTCGCTCTGGGCGTCGACACCGATCAGGTCACCAGCACCTTTGACGACCTGAGGAACCGGCTCGCGGTGGCGCTCCCCGAGGCGACCCTTGACGGCGTGCTCGTAGGACCGATGCGCACCGGGGGCGTTGAGCTACTGGTCGGCGTGGTCACCGACCCCACGTGGGGCAAGGTCCTCTCGCTCGGACTCGGCGGGGTCTGGGTCGAAGTGCTCGGTGACGTGGCGCTGCGCGTACTGCCCGTCGGTCCTGGCGAGATCAATGTCATGTTGAGCGAACTCAAAGGCGCCGCGTTGTTGAGCGGAGCTCGAGGAACTCGCCCCGTGGACATTGACCGGCTCGTCGCGGTGGTGTACCAAATCGCCCAACTGGCCGAAGGGCTCGGTGAGGCCCTCGACACCTTGGAAGTGAATCCACTGCGGGTGGACGGCGACTGCGTCGAGGTACTCGACGCCCTCGCGGTGTGGCGAGATGAAGGAGGCTCAAAGTGAGCAATCGCGAGTTGAACGGCAAAGTCGCGCTGGTCACCGGCGCAAGCAGAGGTATTGGCGCGGCCATCGCCGAACGGTTCGCTCAGAGCGGGGCGACAGTGGTCGTCACCGCGAGGACCGTCGACCCCGCGGCCAGCAAGTTAGCGGGCACGATCCACGAGACCGTGGAGAGGATCACGCAATCAGGTGGCTCGGCGGTGGCTATAGGCGCTGATCTCTCGAGGGTCAGCGAGCGCGAACGACTCGTCGCCGAGACGGTGAAACAAGTGGGCCCCATCGATGTACTCGTCAACAACGCGGCCGTCACGTACTTCATCCCCGTCATTGGTTTTAGCGCCAAGCAGTTTCAGTTGATGTTCGACGTGGAGGTGACCGCCCCGTTCAATCTGGCCCAGTTGGTCCTACCGGGGATGATCGCCAAGGGTGAGGGCTGGATCCTCAATATCTCCTCGGGCGCGGCGCGCCACCCGACATTCCCGCCCGACCCCGCTCGACACGGTGGCGGGGCGGTCTATGGGATGTGCAAGGCCGCGCTCGAGCGATTCTCTACGGGCCTGGCCTCAGAGGTGTACGCCAACAACGTGGCGGTGAATGCTCTCTCGCCCAATCGCGTCGTCCCCACCCCGGGCACGGTGTTCCACCATCTGGTGCGCCCCGAGGACCCCAATCAAGTCGTCGAGCCGTCCGAAGTCATGGCCGAGGCCGCCTTGGCCCTGTGCAGCGTGGCACCGCGCTCACGCACCGGACGCATTGCGTACAGTCAAGATCTATTGAACGAGTTGGGGATCTCCGTCAGCGCTGGCGGACCAGCGGAGACGCCCCGATGAGCCCACCCCGTGAGGACCACCAACAAAAGCCCGTGCCCAAGCCCACACCGGAGACCGCGCACTACTGGGAAGGGACCAAGCAGGGCGAACTCCGTCTTCAGCGATGCAATGCGTGTCACAAGGCATACTTCTACCCGCGCCCGAGCTGTCCGCACTGTGCGTCGATGGACGTGTCGTGGGTGAGAGCGTCGGGCAAAGCCCGACTGCACACGTACTTAATCAGCCACCGACCCGCACCAGGCTTCGCCGACGAGGTGCCCTACGCCATCGCGGTCGTGGAGTTAGAAGAGGGGCCGCGGATGATGACCAACNNGGCGACCAAAGTGTGCCCGTCTTTCGCCCGCGGAGCGCATCATGAGTGTGCGCGCCAAGACCGCCATCGTCGGGGCCGCCGAGACGACACGCATCGGCGTCGTGCCCGACGTGTCCGCTTTGGAGATGCACGCCGAGTCCGCCCGTCTGGCCATGGCCGACGCCGGACTAAAGATGTCCGATGTCGATGGCGTGGCCGCGGCGGGACTCTCACCGGTTTCCGTCGCGCACTACTTGGGCATTGCCCCCACCTACGTCGACGCCACCACTATCGGCGGTTGCTCGTTCCTGCTCCACGTGCGCCACGCCGCCGCCGCGATCACCGCTGGACTGTGCGAGGTGGTACTCATCACTCACGGCGAGTCCGGTCGTTCACGCGTCGGTATGCCGCCGCGCGTCGCGGATCCGGCGTCGCTCCAGGGCCAGTTCGAGGCGCCGTTTGGAACCCTCGGACCACCCACCATGTTCCCGATGGGCGTGCTGCGCTACATGAAGGAGTTCGGCCTCACGCACGAGCAACTCGCCTCAGTCGCCGTCGCGCAACGAAAGTGGGCGGCGAACGTCCCGCGCGCGATGTTCCGCGAGCCGTTAACCGTCGAGGACGTGTTGGCGTCACGACTGATCGCCTATCCGATGCACCTGCTCGAATGCTGTCTCGTCACCGACGGCGGCGGCGCGCTGGTCGTCACCTCGGCCGAGCGGGCCAAGGCGCTGCCTGGTCCAAAGCCCCCCGTCTACGTGCTGGGCACCGGTGAGGCGTCCGAGACCCCGTTGGTTTCAATGATGGAGGACTTCACGTCCTCCAAGGCCTTTCGCCTGTCGTCGGCCAGCGCGTTCACCGAAGCCGGCATCGGGCCCTCCGACGTCGATCACCTGATGGTCTACGACGCGTTCGCGCATCTGCCGATCTACGGGTTAGAGGACCTCGGCTTCGTCGGACGGGGCGAAGCGGGCGCCTTCATCGCCGAGGGCCACACCTCCCCGGGCGGGCGCCTGCCACTGAACACCAATGGCGGGGGCCTGTCCTACACCCACACCGGGATGTACGGCATGTTCCTGGTGCAAGAATCGGTACGACAGGTGCGTCAGGAGGCGTCGGCTCAAGTTCCCAACGTCGAGATCAGTGTGGCCCAAGGAGCCGGCGGGATGTTCGCCACCGCCGGCACGTTGGTACTCGGCACGGCCGCGGCCGCTGGGGTGTGAGAGTGAAGTGAGCGAGGGAGGATGAGATGGACGTTGACGTAGGCGATGAGTACGTGGCGTTTCGCGCCGAGATGCGCGAGTGGATCGAGGGCAACATTCCCTCTGGCTTGAAGGAGTTGGCCGACTGGAGCTGGCAGCCGGTGGCCGGCGGTAAACGGGGAGCGGCGCTCGCTACAGCCACGGCCGATCCCATCTACCGCGAGTGGACGCGGCGTCTTTTGGACGCCAAACTCATCTGCGCCCAGTGGCCCGAGGAGTTCGGCGGGCGGGGCTGGGACTCGATACGCTTCGCCGTGTTCAACGAAGAGCTCCGTCGCCAAGGCGTACCCGCGGTGCGGCGGGGCATGGGCGAGTCATTGGTCGGCCCGCCCATCATGGTCCACGGCACCCCCGAACAGCAGGCTTACTTTTTGCCGCGAATCGTGTCGGGTGAGGACGTGTACTGCCAGGGCTACTCCGAGCCCAACCACGGGTCCGACTTGGGGGCCGTTGAGACCAAAGGTGTCGTCGACGGCGACGAGCTGGTGATCACGGGCCAAAAGACCTGGACCTCGGGAGCGCAGTACGCCAACATGATCTTCGTACTCTGTCGGACCAATCCTGACGTGCCGAAACATCGGGGCCTCTCCTACGTGCTGGTGCCCTTCTCTAAGGAGAACGGCGTGACCGTGCGTCCCTTGCGTCAGATGTCGGGCGCGTCGGGGTTCAGCGAGGACTTCCTCGATGGCGCACGCGCCCCGTTGTTCAACGTCATCGGGGGCCTCAACAGCGGGTGGGCGCCGGCCATGACCACCCTGGGCTTCGAGCGCGGCGGCAACGCCACGACCGCCCACCTCGGATTTGAGCAGGAGTTGTGGGACCTCATCGGCTTGGCGCGCAAGAACGGAAAAGCGAACGACCCCTTGATCCGTCAGCGCCTCGCCTGGTGCTACACCCAGGTGCAACTGATGCGTTACGCGGGACTGCGCCTACTGGCTTTGTTGGCCGAGGGGCGCCAGCCCGGACCCGAAGCGTCGATCTCGAAGTTGTTCTGGAGCGAGTACCACAAGACCTTCGGGGAGATCGCGATCGACGTCGTCGGTGCCGACGCGATGATCCGCCCCGACGGCGAGGGGTACGCCACCGACGAGTGGCAGGACGTCTTCTTCGCCAGTCGCGCCGGCACGATCTACTCCGGCACCAGTCAGATCCAAAAGAACATCATCGGTGAGCGCGCGCTCGGTCTGCCCCGGGAGACCAAGCGCGCCGAAGGAAAGGTGTGACGTGATACAAATCTGTGAAGGACGCATCGCGATCGTGACCGGTGCCGGGCGCGGCATCGGCCGGGGACACGCGATTGAGTTGGCGCGCCAAGGTGCGCGGGTCGTGGTCAACGACATAGGTGCCGAGGTCGACGGCGAGGGCAGTTCCTCGGGTCCGGCCCATGAGGTGGTCGAGGAGATTCATGGCTTCGGCGGCGAGGCGATCGCCAACGGCGAGGACGTCTCGGACTTTGACGGCGCGGGACGGCTCATCAACTGCGCCATCGACACCTTTGGCGGACTGGACGTGTTGGTCAATAACGCTGGCATTCTGCGCGACCGCATGCTCGTCAACATGACCATCGAAGAGTGGGACGCGGTCGTGCGGGTCCATCTGCGCGGTACCTTTGCCCCGACGCGCTGGGCGGCCGGCTACTGGCGAGACCGCTCGAAAGCCGGCGAAGTCAACGACGCCAGAATCATCAACACCAGTTCCTCGTCGGGCATCTACGGCAATATCGGCCAGACGAACTACGGCGCGGCCAAGGCTGGCATCGCCGCCTTCACCGTCATCGCCGCCAAAGAGCTCGGCCGTTACGGCGTCACCGTCAACGCCCTCGCCCCCGGGGCCCGCACGCGTATGACCGAGAACTTACAGCGCCTTCGCGCCGCAACCCCGGGCGCCGACGAGTTCGACGCTCGCTCCCCCGACAACGTGGCGCCGCTCGTGGCGTGGCTGGCCAGTGTCGAGTCGGCCAGCATCACCGGGCGGGTCTTTAACGTCGCGGGCGGTCGGCTCAGTATCGCCGAGGGCTGGCACGCCGGGCCCGTCGTCGACAAAGGCGACCGCTGGGAGCCCGCCGAACTTGGTCCCGTGGTGCTGGACCTGGTGTCCAAAGCGCCGCCGAATGCGGAGATGAGCGGATTGATCCCTTGGCCGGAAAAGACTGACTAAGCGGTGCTCGTGCGAGCGACGTCGGCGGGTCGAACTGAGTGAGGAGAGAATGAGATGACGGCATCGCGATTCCCAATCGAGGCGGGACACATCATGATGTTCGCGAGGGCCATCGGCGACTTCAACCCCGTTTATCGAGACGTGGACGCCGCGCGCGCGTCGGAGGTCGGCGCCATCATCGCGCCGCCCACCTTTATCCAAGCGAGCGCCCAGTACGATCCCGACTACCCACTACGGCCCCAACCGGGGGTGCCGTGGTTCGGCTCGGGGGCGACGCCAACCGGCCGGGTGCCCAACGCCGAACCGACCACGAGCTCGCCGGGATCGAGCAGTGAACGAAGTGGAGGCACCGGTCTTCACGCCGAACAACATTATGAGTACCACCGCCCGGTGCGCCCTGGGGAAGTCCTCACCCTTACCGTCCGACCCGGCACGGCGTGGGAGAAGCAGGGTCGTAGAGGCGGACTGCTCCACTTTCGCGAGACCATCATCGAGTACCGCGGCGAGGACGGCGAGCTCGCCGTGGTCGCGCGCGGCGTGGGCGTACGCACCGAACAGACGGTGAAGGACTGACGATGGCGCTCAACGCGTCCAACATTGAGGTTGGCCTTATCCACCGCGCGGTGGTCGTCGAGAACCTGACTCGTACCCAGATCGTCCAGTACGCCGGCGCGTCGGGTGATTACAACCCCTTGCACACCGACGAGGTGTTCGCCACCCAGGTCGCGGGCTATCCGAGTGTCTTCGCCCACGGCATGCTGACGATGGGCATGACGGGCAAGATGCTCACCGATTACGTCGGCGATGGCCGACTCACGCTCTTCGGCGGAAGGTTCACCTCCCAGGTCTGGCCCGGCGATACGTTGACGGCCATGGCGACGGTCACCGCGCTCCGAGTAGAGAGCGGCGTCTCGGTGGCTGATTTCGAAGTGGTGACCGAGAACCAGAGTGGCGTCGCCGTCTTTAGTGGATCGGCCACGGCCCGCCTCGACTAGCCCCGAGGCGGCGCACTTCAGGTTCCGAGTGCCGCTCTTTCGGTACGCCTCGCGCAGTCTGGGTCACGGGAGAGATCACTGACCGTGCGGAATCACTGAAGTCTCGTTCAACCCTCAAGTCAAAGTTGAAGGTCGTCGTTGCGTCTTCGCGTCACGACGTGCGCTCGGTAAACGACTGGACCGAGCGGTCACACCCGCCAATGCCAAAGAACTCGACGAGTCGCGCGTGAATGGCTGACATCGACGAGCGACGGTGTGACATTCACGTTAAATAAACTTTCACTTCCATTCTTTACAGCAGTGACAACCGTCGCCCCTGTTACCGTGACCATGAGATGCGTAAATCCCCGAACGCTCTGCCCCCACGTCGTTGGCCACTGCGCGTCACTCTTTCAGTCGTACTCCTCGCACTATTGCTCACCGGAACCATGCTCGAGATCACCAAGGACACGTCGGCCTCTCCATCTAGCACCACTTCATCGTCGACAACCTCGACGACTTCGACGACCTCGACCACCGGACCATCGAGTACCACCACTGATAAGACCACGACGACCACCTCACCGCCGTCAGGTTCCACGCCGTCCCAGTCACCCGTCTCGGACCCACTCGTACTGGATGAACCGTCGCACGGTTGTGGATTCGCGATGACGCCCGCTTCGACGATGACGTCAACCACGACGACAACCTCTTCGCCAACGACGTCATCCCTGACGCCGACGACAGAGTCGCCCGCGACGTCAACGACTTCGTCGCCGACGAACGTCGTACCCGTCAGAGTGATCGGCCACTGCAGGGTCCTCGAGATCGGTGACTCACTCGGCAGCGACCTCGGTTGGGGACTCGCGCGCGAACTCGCCGCGACGCCCGCGCTGAAACTCGTGCAGCACGATAAGTCGGCCTCGGGTCTCGTGGCGTCGTGGTTTTACAACTGGCCCGTGCACCTCAAGACCATGCTCGCCCAGGACCATCCCGATCTCGTCATCGTCTGCGTGGGGGGTGACGACGAGCAGGGCCTTACGGTCAACGGCCACGCCTACGGCTTTAACGCTCCGCAGTGGCGCACACGCTACACCGCGCTGATCAGGCAGATCGACACCATGATCACCGGTGCCGGTAGTTACGTCCTCTGGGTGGGTCTCCCGATCATGGCCCCGACGAGCTACTCCGAGGGCGTCGCCGTCCTCAACTCGCTCTACCGCTCAGTCGCGCTCACCGTGCCCGGGGCCACGTACCTGCCGTCGTGGGACCTCTTCGCCAACGCCCAGGACCAGTACCAAAGTGCCGCGCCGGTGAATCACGTGCAGTCCATACTGCGCTCGCCCGATGGCATTCACCTCAGCTACGTGGGCGAAAACGTCTTCGCCACGTTCGTCGCCCACGAGATCGCCGCGATCTACCATGTTCATCTCGAGCCCTCAGCACCGGCATCGATCACCAACTAGCGAGGTTGCCAGACGTCACGTCACGTGCGCCAGTCGTCCAATCACCAACGTCACGTCCCACGACAACGCCACGCACACGAAGAGCAACAGCACCGTCGTCCAGCCGTCGCGGCTGAGGCGTCGCGAGCGCCGTATGGGATTCTCCACGAAGTGATACGACACCACGGCGCACGCGGTGGCGCCGGCAACTTCGACGACGCGCGCCAAGGGCGACGTGAACGGGTGCACGAGTTGCAGGGGCAGCATCAGCCAGGGGTAGTGCCAGAGGTAGAGCCCGTACGAGATATCCCCTACGTAGCGAACCGGCCGCCACGACAGCCACGACGCCGGCGCGCCCTTCACACTCGCCTGCCCGGTCCAAAGGAGCACCGCGCCGGCCCCGCAGGGCCACCACGCGAGCACGCCGGGAAAGGCACTGCTGGCGTTGAGGCGCCACACGGCCGTGGCGAGCGCGACGAGGGCGAGTACCGCGACGAGGGAGTTCAC
>PKXH01000025.1:0-2271 GCA_003133405.1 Acidimicrobiaceae bacterium
CGCTCGTCGAGAGCACGCCGAGCTCTTCACGTTCCGTCTGGTCTAAGTATTCGAGCGCCAGGCGGCGAAAGATGTAGTCCACGAGCGACGTCGCGATACGAAGGTCGGCGTCGTCGGTAATGCCCGAGGGTTCGAACTTCATGTTCACGTACTTGCGCACGTACGTCGCCAGCGGCACCCCGTGCTGCAGTCCCAGACTGATCGAAATGGAGAACGCGTCCATGATGCCCGCCAAGGTCGAGCCCTGCTTGGAGACCTTGATGAACACCTCGCCGGGTCGCCCGTCCTCGTACTCTCCGACGGTGACGTAGCCTTCGCAGTCCGCGACTCGAAAGGCGAAGGTGGTCGAGACGCGCCGGCGCGGCAATCGCTCGCGTACCGCGCCCACCACGACGTGCGCCCCTTCGTCGCGCGCGTGCTCGAGCGCCGCTTCGAGACGGGCGATCTGCGCGTAGAGCTCGACGACTTCTCCGGCGTCCATCTCCGAGGCCAGGAGCGGGGCACTCTGGCCCTCGCCGTCCTTCTTCGCGGTCGAAAGGGGCTGACCGACCTTGCAGTTGTCGCGGTAGATGGCCACGGCCTTGACGCCTAGACGCCAGGCGTCCATATGCAGGTTCTCCACGTCTTCGATCGTGACGTCTTCGGGCATGTTCACGGTCTTGGAGATCGCGCCCGAGATAAAGGGCTGCACGGCGCCCATCATGCGCACGTGACCCACGTAGTGGATGGTGTTGTCACCCATCGAACACGCGAAGATCGGCAGGTGCTCGGCCCTTAGCGCCGGCGCACCCACGATGGTCTTTTGCTCGTCGATGTAGGCGACGATCGCGGTCGTCTCGTCCTCGGAGTAGCCGAGCACGCCTAGGGCGCGCGGCACTGTTTGATTCACGATCGACATGTTGCCGCCCCCAACGAGCTTCTTGAACTTGACGAGTCCGAGGTCGGGCTCGATGCCGGTGGTGTCGCAGTCCATCAAGAGACCGATCGTGCCGGTGGGCGCGAGCACGGTGGCCTGGGCGTTGCGCACGCCGTGACGACCGGCTAACTCAACGGCCTCCTCCCAGGCGTGTTGGGCGGCCTCAAGAATCTCGGCGGGCGCCTTGGCCGAGTCGATCTGGTAGGACGCGTCGCGGTGCATGCGCAGCACGTTGATCATCGGCTCGGCGTTCTCCGCGAATCCCTCGTGGGGGCCCATCCGGCCGGCCGTTCTCGCGCTGGTGGCGTAGGCGTGACCGGTCATGAGGGCCGTGATCGCCGCGGCCCAGGCGCGCCCGTCGTCGGAGTCGTACGCCAGTCCCGAGGCCATCAACAAAGCACCCAAGTTGGCGTAGCCGAGGCCCAGTTGGCGAAACTTGCGCGAGTTCTCGGCGATCTTCTCGGTTGGGTAATCGGCCGCGCCGACGATAATCTCTTGGGCGCTAAAGACCACTTCGACGGCGTGCTTGAAGGCTTCGACGTCGAAACGGCCGTCGTCGCCCAGGAACTTCATCAGGTTGATACTGGCCAGGTTGCACGCCGAGTTATCGATGTGCATGTACTCCGAGCAGGGGTTCGAGCCGTTGATCCGGTCGGTGTTCGACGACGTGTGCCACTTGTTGATCGTCGTGTCGAACTGCAGACCCGGGTCCGCGCACTCCCACGCGGCGCGCGCGACCTGACGCCAGAGATCCCGGGCCTTTAGGGTCCGCACCGTCGCGTTGCCGTGGCGTGCGGTCAAGTTCCAGTCGCCGTCGGCCAGCACGGCCTCCATGAACTCGTCCGAGACGCGCACCGAGTTGTTGGCGTTCTGGTACTGAATCGAGTTGATGTCTTTTCCGTCCAAGTCCATGTCAAAGCCCGCGTCACGAAGGACACGGGCCTTGTCTTCTTCGTTGGCCTTGCACCAGATGAACTCTTCGATGTCGGGGTGATTGGCGTCGAGAATCACCATCTTGGCCGCGCGGCGCGTCTTACCACCGGACTTGATCGTGCCGGCGGAGGCGTCGGCGCCGCGCATGAACGACACCGGGCCACTCGCCGTGCCCCCGCCTTCGAGCGCTTCGGCGCTGGAGCGAATCTTCGAGAGGTTCACGCCCGCGCCCGAACCGCCCTTAAAGATGATGCCCTCTTCGGTGTACCAGTTCAGGATCGAACGCATCGAGTCATCGACCGAGAGAATGAAGCAGGCGCTCCCCTGCTGGGGAACGCCCTTCACGCCGATGTTGAACCAGACCGGTGAGTTAAAGGCCGCGCGTTGGGTGACGAGCAGGTACTTCAGTTCTGCGCGAAACG
>PKXH01000025.1:2280-16604 GCA_003133405.1 Acidimicrobiaceae bacterium
TGCCCCGGAAGTACTTCTGAGCGAGAATGTTCGTCGCGTTGAACGACCAACTCGAGGGAACTTCGACGTTGAGCTGCTCGAAGGCGACGGTTCCGTCACGGAAGTTCGAGATGCGCGCATCGCGACGGTCCCACACCACTTCGTCGTAGGGATGACGATCGTCGGTGGTAAAAAAACGTCGTATTCCAATACCGAGTCGCTGTGGTGCGATGGCCATTTCTCTCTCTTTTCTCTTCCTGTTTCCGACACTCAGAACACGCGTCCAGCGACGGGGAGTCGAGAAATCAAGGTTAGTGACCTTGTCCCCCTAGCCACAACATGTAGTGGCTAAGCCGCTACTCGTCGCAAGATGCTGTGTCATTACAGCACTGTAATTACAGGAAGTCAACTACTTCTTTGAAGACTTTTTCACAAATCTCCCATCCCCAGTCTAGAGCCCAAATATCGTGAGTATTTCTCTCACTAGCGTGACCCGAGTGGAACTGATCCTCGCCCTGGACGCCGGTACCTCGGGGGTGCGCGCGGTCGCCTTCGACCCCCAGCTACGGGTCGTGGACGAGGCCTACCGCGAGCTCACCCAGTACTTCCCCTCCCCCGGGGAGGTGGAACACGACCCCGTCGAAATCGCCGACCTGGCCATAGCGACCCTCCACGAGGTCGCCTCGCGCCAACACGGCGCGCACCACCACGTGGCGGCCCTCGGCCTGGCGAACCAGCGCGAGACAACGGTCGGCTTCGACCGCGAACGGGGCGATATCTTTCATCGCGCCATCGTCTGGCAGGATCGACGCACCGCCGATATCTGTCACGAACTCTCTAGCCAGGGTCACGGCCCACGGGTGCGCGAAACGACCGGCCTCGTGCTCGACTCGTACTTCTCGGCCACGAAGATGAGATGGATGCTCGAGCGCGGACTCGCCGACGGCGCTCGCTCGCCCAGTTTCGCCACGATCGACTCGTGGCTCCTCTGGATCCTCACTGGCGGCGTCAACGGTGGCGTCTTTCTCACCGAGCCCTCGAACGCGTCACGCACGATGGTGATGGACCTGGCGACACTCGACTGGTCGCCGGCGATGATGGACCTCTTTGGTGTCGCGCCCGAGATGCTCGGGGCGATACAGCCCTCGGCGAGCACCTTTGGCTACGTCAGCGCCGACGTCGTGCCCGAACTCGCCGGCGTGGCGATCACCGGGATCCTCGGTGACCAACAGTCGGCGCTCTTCGGTCAAGCCTGCTTCGAGCCGGGCCTCGTGAAGTCGACTTACGGCACCGGCGCCTTCCTTCTCGCCAACGCGGGCGAAAGCATCCCACGCGTCGTCGACGGACTCCTCACGACCGTGGCGTGGGACCTCGGGGCGCGCGGTCCCACCACCTACGCCTTGGAGGGATCGGCCTTCGTCGCGGGGGCCGCGGTGCAGTGGCTGCGCGAGTTGGGCTTCATTGACACCTCGCGTGAACTCGAGGCGCTGGCCCTATCGGTCAGTGACTCCGCCGGCGCGCAGTTCGTGCCGGCCTTCACCGGACTGGGCTCGCCGTTTTGGCACCCCGACGCGCGCGGCGCGATCACCGGGTTGAGCCGGGGCGTGGGAAGAGGCCAGATCGCCAGGGCGTTGATCGAGGCGCTCGCGTATCAAGTGCGCGCGATGACCGACGCGTTTACTGACGGCGGCGTGGAGCTAAAGGAGTTGCGTGCCGACGGCGGAGCGGCGGCCATGGACACATTGCTGCAACTCCAAGCGACGAACTCCCGCGTCGACGTCCTACGCAGCGCCACCCTCGAAGCGACCGCGCGCGGGGCGGCCAGCATCGCGGGACTCGCCTCGGGCCACTGGGCTTCGCTCGACGATCTGGCCGAACGATGGGAGTTCGACCGGCGATTTCGTCCCGAAGATCCGACGCTCATCGATGTGGGGTATCGGGCGTGGCGTGGAGCGCTCGAGCGTGCCTAGAGAGTAGTTTCGTCCTAAAGAATCGGGGGAATGATGGAGAACTACCAAGCGCGAACACTGCGCGACGGGCTGGCCTTTGGCGAGGCGCCGCGATGGCGATACGGGCGGCTGTGGTACTCGGACTTCTACCGATTTGGAATATTTTCCACCGACGCCCAGGGCCAAGATGAACGCCTTGAGCACCTCGTTCCGGGCCAGCCCTCAGGGCTGGGTTGGTTGCCGAACGGGGATCTGCTCTGCGTCTCGATGACCGACCACCAAGTTCTTCGACTGCACCAGGGCGACGCGTCGCTCTTTTGCGATATCTCGCAGTACTGCGGTTTTTGGGCCAACGACATGGTGGTATCCGCCTCGGGCGTCAGCTACGTGGGCAACTTTGGCTTCGATCTCGACGTGATGTTGCGCGACGTGGGCGCCGCGGGGATGATGGCCTCGCCGCCGCCCACCACCAACCTCGTCGTGATCGGCTCCGAGGGCGACGTCCTCCAGGTCGTGCCGGACATGGCCTTTCCCAACGGTTCGGTGATCACCCCTGACGGCAAGACGTTGATCGTCGGCGAAACCATGACCTTTCGACTGAGCGCCTTTGACATTGGCCCTACGGGCACCTTGGACAATCGCCGCGTCTGGGCGCAGTTGGACTTCGTCGCGACCGACGGGATGTGCCTCGACGCCGAGGGCCAAATCTGGCTCGCCAACGCGCTGAGCAACAAGTGCCTGCGCGTGAAAGAAGGTGGCGAGATCACCGGGGAGGTCGAGACCTCCCAGACGGCGTTCGCGTGCATGCTCGGTGGCGCGAATCGAACGACGCTCTACGTGTTGACGTCGCCCTCGAGTGACCGCTTCAAGATCGCCACGTCCACCGCGGGCAAGATCGAATCGGCCGAGGTCGCGGTCGCCGGCGCCGGACTGCCCTAGGCGCTAACCCAGCTTGGTTAACGCACGACGCAGGTTGCGCACCGCTTGATGGGTGCGCAACTCATTCTCGATCAGTGCGAATCGCACGTGCGTGTCGCCCCCTTCGCCAAAGCCCACCCCGGGACTGGTGGCGACGTCGGCCTCTTCAATCAAGAACGTCGAGAACTCCAGGGAGGACAGTTCACGATACGGCTCAGGTATCGGAGCCCAGACGAACATCGAGCCACGCGGAGCCACGACGTCCCAACCCGCTCGGTGCAGGCCCTCGATCAACGTGTCGCGACGCGACTGATAGATCGCGCGAAGGTGATCGGGGTAGTCCACCGCTTCGTTCATGGCCACGATGGCCGCGATCTGCACGGGTTGAAAGGTGCCGTAGTCGAGGTAACTCTTGAGCTTCGTGAGCGCCGCCACGATCTCGGCGTTGCCGACCACGAAGCCGACCCGCCAGCCGGCCATCGAGAACGACTTGGTGAGCGTGTAGAGCTCGACGCAGCACTCCTTGGCCCGAGGTACCTGGAGGATCGACGGCGGATGGTAGCCGTCGTACCCGAGGTCGGCGTAGGCGAAGTCGTGGCAGATCACGACCTCGTGCTCGAGGGCGAAGGCGACGAGTCGCTCCATGAAGGCCAGGTCCACGCAGGCACTGGTGGGATTGTGCGGAAATGAGACCACGATCACGCGCGGCTTGACCGGCGCGGTACGCCACGCTTCGAGCAGCCCTGTGAAGAAGTCGTCACCGGGGTCGTTCGTGCTCGCGCCGGGATCGACCATGGGTACCGTGATCACGTTCGCGCCGGCGAAGCCCGGGCCNNTGCGTGAAACCCTCCTTGGCCCCGATGGTGGTGACGACCTCACTGTCGGGATCGAGGTCGACGTCAAAGAGCATCTTGTAGCGGTTGGCGATCGCCAGGCGCAGGTTAGGGATCCCGCGACTGGCGCTGTAGCGGTGGTTCTTGGGATTGTGCGCCGCTTCGGCCAACTTTTCGACCGCGACGTCGGGACTGGGCAGGTCGGGATTGCCGAAGCCGAAGTCGATCACGTCATGACCGTTCGCGCGCGCGACGGCCTTCAGACCGTTGATCAGTCCGAAGACGTAGGGCGGTAGACCCGTGACGCGGCGGAACTCCATCTACAAAAGGTAGTCGTTAATGCGCGTGACGCCAGGCTCGCAGCCGATCGAGTTTGAGCGGCGCCGCCGCCACCGCCCACGTCGCGCCGGCACTCTCTAACTCGTCGAGTGTTCTTTCGACGTCCTCACCGAGCGGCCCCGCCCAGCTGACCGGTCCACTGATCGATAGTTCGCGCACCGCCTCAGGCGTTACACCCCAGAGATTTATTTCGGCGCCGTGATCGCGCGCCAGTTGGTTGGTCGTGGTCGATCCCGCCCCACTCCACACACTCATGAGCGGCGCGAGGGCGTCGAAGGCGTCGGCGAGCAGTTGGCGCCGTTCATCGGCGGACAAGTGGCCCAGGTCGTAGGCCACCTGTTCGGCTTCGGAGAGTTTGTCGCCGGTGCCCAGCGCGGCGATCACCCGCCCCGGCGCCAACGCCGCCAACGTGGTGAACTGTTCGACGAGTTTCGCCGTCGCCACCAGTCCCACGCGCGCGACGAGCGGCCCGACGTAGAGCGAAGGACAGCGCGACGCCACGGCGGCCAAGACGGGAAACGGCGCCAGTGCGGGTCGAAGCGGTGAACCCATCGGCCACAGGTGATCGAAGGCGAAGACACCGTCGAGGTAGGCGCGTTCGGCCTCGCTCGCCACGTCGAGCGCGTCCTGGGCGTGCTCGCGAAAGGTCGGCAGGAGCACGCCGAGTTTCACGCGACCTCAACGGCCACGAGCGTCGCGCCCATCGCGCCCGAACGTGGTCCAAACATCGACGTGGTCACCGTGATGGTCGGACGGGCGTCGTACCCCTCGACGAGCTCGGCCAGGTGCTCCCGCGCGGCCGGCAAGACGAACTCCGACGCGCTCGAGAGCCCGCCACCGATGACGAAGTGCCCGCAGTCGAGTATCGCCGCCAGATTCGCCAGTCCGAGCGCCAACCACCATCCGACTTCACGCAGCAAGGCGACCGCTTCATCGAGCCCCTCAGCCGCCGCCGCGGTGACGTCTTCGGCGCGAACCCGCTTGGGCTCACCGCCGCAGCGCTCGACCAGCGTGGCCAGTCGACCTTCGAGCGCGGCTTCGCGCGTGAGGCGGTGCAGTCCCCCACCCGAGGCGTAGCGCTCCCAACAGCCCCGTCCCCCGCAGGGACACGGCGCGCCGTGCGCCTCCACCACCATGTGACCGATCTCACCGGCGAAGCCGCTGCGCCCGCGCACCAACTGGCCGTCGGCGATGATCCCACCGCCGATGCCCGTACCTAGGGTCACCATGACGAAGTCGCCGATGCCGCGTCCGGCGCCCCACTCGTGTTCGGCCAACGCCGCGCAGTTCGCGTCGTTCTCACAGAACACGCTCGCGTTGGCGAGCGCCGAACCCAACAGCGCGCCCAAGTCCGCACCCGCGGCCGTTTGAAGATTCGGCGCAAAGGCGAGATGTCCGTCACGGCGCATCATCCCGGGCAGGCCCAGTCCCACCGGGACCAACGCCGAATCGAGGCTCTGGCGCTCACAGAGTTCGTTGACCTGCTCTACGAGAACTTTCGTCGTCGCCTCCCCGGCGCCGAAGCCTTCGTCGTGGGGGGTCTGGGACACCATCTCGCCCAGCACCCGCCCGTCGCGCGCCACCAGGAGAGCGAGCGCCTTCGTGCCCCCGACGTCGATGCCGATCGCGACGCCACTCATGGGTGGCGTTCAGCCTGGGCCTTGAGCTCGCGCAGCGCTTGACTTTGGATGCGAAAGGCCGCGCGAGACTTCACAAAGGAGGGAATCGGCACCAGGAGTTCTACTTCTAAGTCGTAGGTCAGTCGGGTGCCGCCCGCCGTGGGCTCGAATCGGTACTGACCCTCGAGCGCCGAGGTCAGATCACCCCGGGTCTGATGCCAACTGAGCACCTCGGGCGCCCGACTGTAGTCGTAGCGCAACGCGTACGTGGTCGATCGACCGAAGGCCGCGGCGCGAAACTCCACTTCGAGGGGGCGCCCGAGCGTGTCGCGTTCCAGCACGTCGATCCTCTTTAGATCGCTCACCCAGTCCACGTAGTGTTCGAAGTCGGTCACGACGCGATACACCGTCTCGGGCGGCGAGTTGACCACAATCGACTCCGTCGCACGCTGGGTCACCACACCTCCTTCGTCTCCACCTTAGAGCAGCGTGCTTACCGCGTTGAAGTGATCAAAGGGCGCGAGTTGTGTCGAAAGCTCTTGCGCGAGCACGTCCCACGAATAGTTCGATAGCGCCACTTCGCGAGAACGCTGCGCGAACGCCGCGCGCCGCCGGTCGTCGAGCACCAGATCGCCAATGGCGTTCGCGAGGTCGCGATCACTTCTCGAGTTCGCTACCACCACGCCGGTGACGCCGTCGAGCACCGCCTCGTCGCTGCCGCCCGAGCGGCCGGCGACCTGGGCGAGCGCGCAAGCGGCCGCCTCGACGAAGACGATGCCAAAGCCTTCTTGTTCCAAGCCGAACCAACGGCTCCGACAGTCCATGACCATGAGGTCGCTCGCGGCGATCCACCGGGGCAACAAATCGTCGTCGACCCGCCCTAAGAACGTGACCGGCGCTCCCAACTTCGCCACCAATCGCTCGAGACGGGCCCGATCCCGACCCGCGCCACCGATGACGACGCGCAGGTTGACGAAGCGCTCGGCCAATCGCATGCTCGCGCGGATCAAGGTATCCATGCCCTTGCGCGGGACGAGTCGTGAGTACGACGCGATGAGAAACTCATCTTGGCCGAGGCCCATGTTGGAGCGAACTCGGTGGCGCTCGGCCATCGAGAGCGGCGCGAACCTCGAGGCGTCGACACCCGGCGGAATCTGAATGACCGGACACATGTACTCCGCCGCGTTGCGACGAGCCTGCGCCTCGGGGTAGGAACCGGCACAGAGCGCCACGGCAGCGTTCTTCAAGATGTAACGCAGCGACGACGCCACGAGGGGGATCCGGCCCGGGATCGTCACCTCCGCGCCGTGTAGTACCACCCCGTAAGGTCGTGAAAGGCGTGGTCCCAAGAGGCCCAACGGCCACGCGGGATCGAGCAGGACCAGTTCGGGCTGATGGCGATCGATCGCCGCTTCAATGTCGCGATAGGCCCGCCACGAGGGGAGAAACAAGGTCGAGTCGGCCACGCGTTCGACGACCACGTCGCTCTGGGCGTCAAAGCTCGAAGCGGCCGGGTGGGACGAGGCGGTCAATACGCTCGCTCGACCGTCCTCGAACCGTCGCCACAGTTCATAGAGGTAGACCTGAATACCGCCCGTCTTTGGTGGGAAGTCGTTGGTCACCAAGAGGTGGCGGGCCATGGAGACACGCTAGCCACCCGGTGCGCGTGGCTGAAGCTACTTCGCCGCGGGGTGGTACTTGAGCGTCGGCAACAGGCCCTCGGCCGTGAAGAGTTCGATAACCTCCGCCTCGCTCGCGCTCATCACCAGCTCCTCGGGTGTCTCACCCAAAATGAACGTGACCAGACAGTCCGAGCAGTCCGACGTGCCGCGCCGCACGCACTCGTGACAGCTGATCGAAAGTTCAATTTCCTTGCTCATGATGCTCCCCTTTGCCGATCGGAACACTCTGTCAAGGGCGTGTGACATCTCACGTAGCGAGATGTCGCGCAATCTCACTCGCGACCTGCGCGGGACTAAAGAGCGTCCCTTCGGCGACAATCAGTGACCTCGCGGCATCAATCAGCACGTAGAAAGGGGCCGTGCGAATGCCGAGTTCTTTCATTAGCTCCGGGGCCACCAGAATTGGCTGGACCGCGTCGAGCCAGGTCTCGTCGCCCGACGTGGCGCTCACGACGACGACCTCGACCCCCTCGAGCCCGCGCAGATCTCCGTGCACAAAGTCGTGACAGCCCTCACAGTCCGACTTGACCGCGACGACCAAGGTGAGGCGCCGTAGCGCCCGGATTCGCTCTTCGCCTTGCAGGGAACGTCCCCGCAGCACCGTCGGGGCGGGCCGCACCCGGAACGCGTCGAAGGATCGCGCGCGAAACTCGCTCACTCGGACTCGGCGAGGACTTCGACGCCCCGGCCGTGGCCACACCAACGACACGTGACCGACTCCACGCTGTGCGCAATTACCTCGGGCTCTTCGACGTTCAACTGCCCGCTCACGCTGTAATGGTGGAACGAGCGCACCGAGGTCGTCTCCACTACATCGAAACGCGTCACGTTCCCACACGCGTTACAGCGATACCGGTTGGTCACGACCTCACCGTACCGCTTTTAGCGAACGCTCATTCGTAACGCCGACGTTGCCATTCGTCCGGTTGGATCCGTATATCGAAGGGATCGCGCTCTTCGAAGGTGAAGACCGTGTCCAACGCCAGTGACGGGCTCTGGGCGCCCGCGCGTTCCGCGTCAATCAGTCGACAGAGCGCCCCGGGATGACGAACGAACCCCAGGGACACCGGACTCACCGCCGTCTCTAAGTAAACGACGCCCCGTCGAGTCAAGCGTTCGCCGAGTCGTTGGACCACCCGTGTCGCCACGACGTCGCGAAGTTCAATCGACGTACGTTGGTGTCGCATCACGCCGCCTTCGAGGATGACACGAACGTTGGTCACGTGCACCTTGTGCGATCGCCAACGCCACGTCCGGGTCAAGGTCACCAGCGCGATGGGCACAACAAGAATCAGCGCCAACCACCACTCGAAGCGATGCACCAGATGGTAACGGGACGCGCCGACGACGATCAGGGCGATCGTGGTCACCGTCACGAGAAAGGGGCGCAGCACGCCGCGCGATACCGGGGTCACCGAGATGACCTGGACCTCGCCCTCTCGAAGCGGATGACGTCGACTCATTCCTCCTAGCGTAAGGAGTCTTTCTCGGCAAATGGCGGAGGGACGATCGTCCCGGGCGTCCCCTAGCCTTCGATGATGCCCGCCACAACGACTCGATCGTGGCTCCCGACTTACTTCGCCATCGGGATCGTCTGGGGCTGCTCATTCCTCTTCATCAAGTTGTCGTTGGGCTTTCTCACGCCCTTTGGCGTGGCCTTCATTCGCTGTGCGCTCGGCGCGGGCACGTTGCTCATCATTTCAGCGCTCCGTCGAGTTTCGTTGCCCAAGGAACGAATTGTCTGGTGCCACCTGTGGGTCGTGGCGATGTGTCTGAACGTCGTGCCCGGGGTGCTGTTCGCGCTGGCCGAAACGCGCACGACCTCTATCGTCGCGGGCATCATCAACGCCCTCACGCCGTTGACGTCACTGTTTTTCATCCTCGTGGTCTTTCGGGAGGACCCCGTGCGACGCCACCAACTGCTCGGACTGGCCGTGGGACTCTTCGGGGTCCTCGTTGTTTTGGGCGTTTGGCACGGGTTTGGTTCAAATCCCTGGTGGGCGGTGCTGGCGTTGCTCGGTTCGGTGACGCTCTACGGCGTCTCCTTTCCCTACTCCAAGCACTTCTTGATCCCGAGAGGCCTCGCGCCGGTGTCCCTCGCGAGCGCGCAGCTCATACTGGCCACAGCGACGTTGCTGCCGGCCTATCTCGTGAACGGATTGAACGGCCACGCACTCACGCTGAAGGCGGTGGGGTCAATCTTGGCGCTCGGCGTCTTTGGCAGCGGCCTCGCCTTCATGTGGAACTTTCGCGTCATCGCCGCGGCCGGCAGTTCCATTGCGAGTACCGTCACGTATTTGACGCCGGTGGTCGCGGTGATCGTCGGGGTGATCTTTCTGCACGAACCGCTCGCGTGGTTCGAACCGGTGGGCGGCCTCATTGTCCTGCTCGGCGCGGCCATTGGCCAGGGCCGATTCCAGCGACGCACCTAGGCGTTAATCAACTGGTTCGCCGCCATGACGAAGTAGGCGCGTAACTCTTCGAACTGCTCGTCGCTCAGTTGCTCACGCACGCTCTCCAGCGCCGCCGTCATGGCCGTGAGCCATGCGTCGCGCACCTCGGCCGTGATGCGAAAGGGGACGTGGCGCATCCGTAGGCGCGGGTGACCACGCTCTTGTTGGTAAGTTCCCGGTCCACCCCAGTACTGCACGAGAAAGTTCGTCAGGTGACGTCGCGACGCGCTCAAGTCCTCGGGGTAGAGCGGACGCAACGTCGCGTCACGTTCGACGTGGTTGTAAAAGGCGTCGATGAGTTGGACGAAAAACGCGTCGCCGCCGACCTGATCGAAGAGCGGTTCACTCACGCCCTCACGCTAATGGCGTGACCTAGAATAGACCTTCGAGTCTTCTTTAGACACGCGGGTGTAGCTCAATGGTAGAGCTCCAGCCTTCCAAGCTGGCCATGCGGGTTCGATCCCCGTCACCCGCTCCACGGATTTTTGTCGAAAATGCAATGGCTTCACGCACTTACGAGTGACCACGAGTGACCACCGGCGTCCTCTGTGAGATGCCCAAACTATGTCCGACAGTTCCCGATTGTGTCCAAACTATGCCCAAGGTCACTTCAACTCTCGAGTCGACGCAGTTTGCGGGTGCTGTGATGCGGGGAACGCGCCCTCCTAACTGATCTCGACGAAAGTGTGCAATCATTCAATCTGGCATCGAGTCCCAATGGCGCTGGAGGCTGCGTGACGATGAGGCATCTCCTATGCGCCAAACGCGGCAGTTCCGTACCGATGGGTCGCCCCCTGAGTCGCAAACCCACCTCTTTGCGCCTGACGGCGCGTTGGCTGCTTCTGCCTGCTCTTGCCTTGATAATTCAATCATCCCTTCCTTCGCCCAGTTCGGCAGCAAAACGGGAAACCAAGTACTCGATGTACTTAGCAATAGATGACCTCGTAAGTCCGGGCGTCAAGTTCAAAGGGGATACCCTTCACCTGATCGCAGAGGTCTTCAACAATGGCAACACGGTGACTGGCGGCGAGATCAACGTCACCTCGAATGATCGCCAGAAAAAGCCCATCTGCAACATCGTGGTGAGCCAGAAGCAATACTTCTGTAACTTTCGTTTTCCCAACACTGGCACGTGGACGATCGTCGCGCGATACAAGTCCGCCGTCAGCGGCCCAATTCATTACCTCGCATCGAAGTCAATCAACGTCGAAGTCTTCAACCGGCCTCCTCCAGGCACAGTAGTTACGTGACTAAGACGGCGCTCGTGTCCGTAATCCAGTTCTTTTCACCGCTTTTACTTTCTCCCAAAAGAGGAACGGTTGACTTCTACGATTCTGATGGAAATGAGATCTGTTCATTATCGATTCCTCCAACCACGGCGGCAACCTTGCTCAGTTGCACCGGTGGACCCTTCCCCGAGCCACCAGTTAGCCTCATCACCGGCGTATATTCGGGCACCCCCGCAGTAGTCAATGACGGTCACGGCGGGATCTTCTCTTCGTCGTCAGGTCCGCTTTCTATCGGCCCGTACTGACTCGGAGTTTGCACACTTTCACACTTTGAAAGTTCGCGGAACTCGGGAAGCCAGGAGCCGCCCTCACGAGCCGGCACTTGATCATGGCGACATCCGCCAGTCGAAGATTGTTGACGTCGGCTCTCCGACGCGAACAGTCCGAGTGACGACTATGTCCATGGGCAACCTGAGTCTCGATGCAGCGGTTAGGGGCGGCTTCGGCCTCGGCGGGGTCAAAGCTAAGCATCGTCGATCATCGAAAGGGTCGTGCTCTCTTGACATCTCTTGACGTGCGCCCCAAGGGCTAACTCCAATTGGTGGGGTTCAGGCTCGTCTGCGGATAGGAGGTCAAGTTGGTGAAGCATGTGTACTCCAGCTTCTGCTGATCGTTCAGATAGGCGACGGCAGCGCCATAATCGTCGTACCCCCAGGAGACGATGTTCCAGATGTTTCCTGGCCCCGTCGAATACGGTCCCGCGCCGTTGAGATAGTACTGGCACCCCGACCCAAGGGTGATGTTCCAATGCGCGTAGCAGGGAGCGGTTGAAGTGGAATCGACGTACTTGTAGTAGTTCCAGCCGTTTGAGCTGCCGTCATTCGACTGGACGCAGTAGGGCGAGGCACCCTTGGTCAGCGTCGTCGTGGTCGTCGTGGTAGTTGTTGGTGTCGTAGAACTCATTGCAATGCTCGCGGGGCCAAAGCACTGCGACAATAAGCCACGTTGAATAGATGTTGTGCTCACACAGATTCCGAAGGACGCGGTGCCGGCCGGCGAGCCATTTTCATACTTCATGGTGTCATCTCCCAGCGCCGGTGTACCGCTGATGTCTCCGGTAAACCCATTAAGCGACAATCCAGGTGGCAAGGACCCCACCCCCATTCCACTCTGAAGTGAGAATGAGTATGTCGCGTTGGGGTCACCTCCCGAAGGATTCGTTGGCGTGTAGGAGCCCCCACAGTATTGTGCATTTGCCGGCATCGGCGCGCAGAGATTCCAAGTGTACTTCGTGCCGACCTTCATCGTTACGTTGTTTGAGACTGGAAAAGAGAACGACAATTCTGGAACAGTGGTGGTCGTGGTGGTCGTGGTAGTCGTGGTGGGCGGTGTCTTCCCAGCCTGATCGACCGTCCAGTAAACGGGCGGGGTACCGGGCGACGTGCCACGCACAGTCAGGGTGATCGTGTACGACTTAGCCGTGGTCGACGTGTTCGCCGCGAACCTGGCCGAGCGAGCGACGGTGCCGGTCTTGCACCGCACTGTCGCTGCAAATCCTGCGATTGTCGGACTCGATGACCAGGCGCAGGTCGTGGCGTTTCTCACCGGGGCAGTGAACGTCAGCGAGCCGCCCGAAGCGCTAACTGTTCTCGTTGTTGTCGTGGTGGGCGGCAACGTAGTCGTTGTTGTCGTGGTGGGCGGCAACGTAGTCGTTGTTGTCGTGGTGGTGGTTGTGGTCGTTACAATCGCCTGGTATTCAAATGCTCCAGCATCACAGTATTGGCCCGGGATTCCGGGGCGAGCATCGCCACGTTCGTCTGTTGTCAGCGTGCAGTTTGCCGTCGGCACCTCTTTGTGGGCGGAGCTATTTGTGCCAATGGCCAAGGTCTGTGGGCCAGTCGAACCGTTCGCTGCGAGAGTTGAAGCGAGTTTTATCGTTGAGCTGTTGACAGTGTCAGTTGACCCGAAGCTGCATGTGTTGTCGGACTCGACGTTGTAGCCGCCGTCGACGATATTGCCGAAGCACGAGGAGTTGCTTAAGATCGAGTTGGAGATGGTGGTGAGGCTGACGCCGCTGATGAGGGTGCCGTTGAAGGAGTAGACGGGGGAGGCGTTGGGGACGGTGTACACACCGCCGCCGCTGCCGGTCGCCGAGTTACTGAAGAGTGTGTCGTCCGTCATGGTGAGGGTGCCGTAGGAGTTGTAGACACCGCCCCCCTGGGACGCCGAGTTACTGAAGAGTGTGTCGTCCGTCATGGTGACCGAGCCGGATGTTACGTCGACACCCGCACCTCCGGCGCTCTGGCCGCCCGTGATTGTGAAGCCGCTCACCGAGACTGTGCCAGCATTAATCGTGATTACTGCACCATTTTGAGTTGCATTCAAGGTTGTTGTAGCCGTCCCCGCACCGCGAATGATGAGGGTGTCTGTGCCGGGGACGTTGATTGTGTCGTGCTCGTTGTACGTACCCGCGGCAACCATCACAGTTACATCAGAGTTGCTATATGTTTCAGCCGCAAAAATCCCTTGCTGCACGGTCTCGCACGCTCCGCTGCCCGAAGTAGTACAGCCACTCACCACCGTACCTAGCGAGGTGTCGACATAGAGGGTCACGGCAGTGCCAGCTTCGGCCAATCTCGATTGAAGCGTGAGACTCACTGCGATCAGGAGAAGTCCACCGAGGGCCAGACCGAAGTAGTCACGCAGGGTTCGCCGCCGGGCTGAGTACCTGGGGCCCATGACGGTTCGCATTCTCTGCACCTCCTAGAAGGTTGGTTGCGGGCCGCTAGCATGACCCTGCCGTGCACGCTACTATCGCCAGCAATCGGGAAGCCGCACCGAGAGCAACCGCCTGCGCTTCGTGCGCGAGCGACTGGGAATCGTAGGTCACCGCTGATCAGCAACGCTTACTCATTCTCCTAGTGAAAAGCGGTTTCTACGCTGCAATTTGAGTCAAGTAATACCTCATCGGATCCTTAACTCGGCTGGGACCGCGAGTTCAAATCCCTCAATTCCAAGTCGCAAGTCGAAGTTCATCGACGACGGCTCGCTGACACTCAACTGCGCAACCGTTCAAGTCGCCACAAGATTGTGCACATCGGTTCTCGCACGAGAACCCACATGGCACATGTCGGATTGGCTGCATTGACTAAGTGCCCGTAGAGTGCCCAAACGACTTCGACGCGCAAGAGATTCCAATGGAAGTGGGCCTTGACCAGCGTTGTTGCTCCCACAATGCTATTACGTCGTCCACCCTTCCAAACTGGCTATGCGGGTTCGATCCCCGTCACCAGCTCCATTTAGTCCTTTACCCCATTGACTGG